>JAFUYV010000001.1 GCA_017476945.1 Fretibacterium sp. | reverse complement strand
CTGGGTGCTGCTGGCGCAGATGCCCTTCGGCGGCATCGTCACCCCGCCGGAGCAAAAGGAGAAGGAGGCCGCCAGCCGCGTGACGGTTGTCCGGTAATTATTTTAAGAGGAAGAAAGGTGGAGTATCCCTTATGAAGATGACATTTCGCTGGTACGGCAGCGCGGCGGACCCCATCCCGCTGAAGTACGTCAAGCAGATCCCCGGCATGACGGGGCTGATGGGCCTGCTGGACAAGCCTGCGGGCGTGCTGTGGGAGGAGGGCGAGATTAAAGGTCTCGTTGACGAGGTCCACGCCGCGGGGTTGGAGCTGGAGGTCATCGAGAGCGTCAACGTCCACGAGGACATCAAGACGGGCCTCCCCGCGCGGGACAAGTACATCGAGAACTACATCGCCACCATCCGCAACCTGGCCAGGCACGGCGTGAAGGTCATCATCTACAACTTCATGCCGGTGTTTGACTGGCTCCGCACGGACCTGGCCCGCGTCATCCCGGAGGATGGCTCCAACAGCCTGTACTTCGACGAGAAGGACCTGGGCACGATGGGCCCGCTGGAGATCGTGAGGAAGACCGCCGAGGACTCGCAGGGCTTCACGCTCCCCGGCTGGGAGCCGGAGCGTCTGGCGCTTCTGGAGCAGACCCTGAAGCAGTACGAGGGCATGACGCCGGACACGCTGCGGAAGAACTACAAGTACTTCCTCGACGCGGTGATCCC
This sequence comes from Fretibacterium sp., assembly GCA_017476945.1. Lineage (GTDB taxonomy): Bacteria > Synergistota > Synergistia > Synergistales > Aminobacteriaceae > JAFUYV01. Next base: position 5,221 of record JAFUYV010000001.1, on the reverse strand, counting down.
CGTGTGCGAGGAGGTGGGCGTCCGCATGGCCTGCCACCCTGACGACCCCGCATGGCCCATCTTCGGGCTGCCGCGCATCGCCCACAGCCAGGCGGACTACGACAAGATCGTGGCCCTGCACGACTCCCCGGCCAACACCGTGTGCCTCTGCACGGGTTCCCTGGGCTCCAACCCGGAGAACGACATCCCCGCCATCATCCGCCATTTCGGGGAGAGAAACCGCATCGGCGCGATGCACGTGCGCAACGTCAAGTTCCTGGGACACCACCACTTCCGCGAGGCGGCACACCTGTCCTCGACGGGGGACCTGGATATGTACGCCATCATGAAGGCCATCTACGACACCTGCCCGGACACCTATGTCCGCCCCGACCACGGCCGCATGATCTGGGACGAGGCCGACGGGACGAAGAAAGCGCGCCCCGGTTACGGGCTCTACGACCGCGCGCTGGGCGCGGCGTATCTGAACGGCCTGTGGGAGGCCATTGAAAAGGGGGAACGGGCATGAAGCTCAGCTATCAGGGATTGCAGGACCGGGCCGCGTGGGAGAAGGCGGGCGTCGCGCTGCCCAAACAGGACTGGAAGGCGCTGCGCGCCGCGACGGAGGCAAAGCCCATCTGGGTGCACTTCGGCGCGGGCAACATCTTCCGCGGGTTCATCGCGGGGCTCCAGCAGCGGCTTCTTGACCAGGGTCTGACGGACCGGGGCATCCTCGCGGCGGAGACCTTCGACTATGAGATCATCGATAAAATTTACGATCCTCACGACAGCATGACGCTGATGGTCAGCCTGAAGCCGGATGGGACCACGGACAAGGCCGTCATCGCCTCCATCGCGCGGGGCATCCGGGCGGACAGCTCCAACGAGGCCGAGTGGGCTGCGCTGAAAAAGATTTTTGTGAACCCGTCGCTCCAGATGGTGAGCTACACCATCACGGAGAAGGGTTACGCCCTGCGGGACATGAAGGGCGAGCTGCTCCCCGTCGTCGTGGAGGACCTGGCCAAGGGGCCGGATGCCCCCCGCCACGCCATGAGCGTGACAACCTCGCTGTTGCTGGAGCGCTTCCGCGCGGAGGCCACCCCCATCGCGGTGGTCAGCATGGATAACTGCAGCCACAACGGCGAGAAGCTGCGGGCCAGCGTGCTGGAGGTCGCCCAGGGCTGGGAGGCCAAGGGCTTTGTGGACAAGGAGTTCGTGGCGTGGCTGTCGGACGAGACGCAGGTCAGCTTCCCCTGGACGATGATCGACAAGATCACGCCGCGCCCCGCCGAGTCGGTGGAGAAGGAATTGACCGGGCTCGGCATTGAGGGCATGGTTCCGGTCATCACGGCCCGGCACACGTACATCGCGCCCTTCGTCAACGCGGAGGTGCCGCAGTACCTCGTCGTTGAGGACCGCTTCCCCAACGGGCGGCCGCCGCTGGAGAAGGCGGGCGTCTACATGGCCGACCGCGAGACGGTGAACAAGACCGAGCGCATGAAGGTGACGACGTGCCTTAACCCGCTGCACACGGCGCTGGCGGTGTATGGCTGTCTGCTGGGCTACGAAAAGATCGCCGACGAGATGGCCGACGCGGAGCTGAAGAAGCTGGTGGAGCGCATCGGGTACGTGGAGGGGCTGCCCGTCGTGACGAACCCCGGCATCCTGGACCCGCGCGCGTTTATCGACGAGGTGGTGACCCAGCGGCTTCCTAACCCCTTCATGCCCGACACGCCGCAGCGCATCGCCACGGACACGAGCCAGAAGATCCCCGTGCGGTTCGGCGAGACGCTGAAGAGCTACGTTGCGGACGCGAAGCTTGACCCCGCAAGCCTCACCTTCATCCCGCTGGCGCTGGCCGGGTGGTTGCGGTATCTGCTGGGCGTGGACGACAAGGGCCAGGAGATGGCCGTCAGCCCCGACCCAATGCTGGCCCAGCTCCAGGCGGCGCTGTCCTCCGTGAAGTTGGGCGCACCGGAGAGCGCTTCCGGCGCGCTGGAACCCATTTTGAGCAACGCCAACCTGTTTGGCGTGGACCTGAAGGAGGCTGGCCTGGCGGACAAGGTTGAGGGGATGTTCCGTGAGCTCATTGCCGGCCCCGGCGCCGTCCGCGCGACGCTGAAGAAGTACCTGAGTTAACCCGAGACGTGGGGGGACCTCTCCCGCATTAAAGCAGAAAAACCGCCAGCTTACGCGAGGCGGGCGGCTTTCTTTCTATTATACCTATTCTATCAGGGTTTATTCTTTCCATCCCTTGCCCACGTCCACCCATGCCGTGAAGGCGGAGTATTTCTCCAACTCCGTGATGGTCAATTCAATGGCGCTGTTGCCGCTGCCGCAGGCGGGAAAAACGGTGTCAAACCGCTTCAACGACTCGTCCAGATAAACGGCGACGCCTTCGCCCACCGCAAACGGGCATACGCCGCCCACCGCGTGGCCCACCAGCGTTTCCGCCTCCTCCGGAGTGAGCATTTTCGCTTTTGTTCCAAACTGTGCCTTGTATTTGGGATTATCAATTCTGGCGTCCCCGGCCATAACAACCAGAACGGGTTTTTCGTCCACCTTAAACGACAGCGTCTTGGCAATCCGGCAGGGCTCGCAATGGAGCGCTTGCGCCGCCAACTCCACGGTGGCGCTGGACACGTCAAATTCCCGTATCCGGTCCGCAATGCCGAACCCCGCGAAGTAGTCCTTTACTTTCTCAATCGACATGATGATATCCTCAGAAGGGGCCGTCCGTCCGGCGGCCCCACAAACCATAAGGGAAGGGGATGACCGCGTGCGTTACTTCTCCGCGAAGTTGAAGTACTTCTTCGCGTTGCCGTAGCTGACGGCGCGGACGATGTCCTTCAGCGTGTCCCTGTCGTCAGGGTAGAGCCCCTCCTCCACCCACTCGCCGAGGATACGGCACAGGATGCGGCGGAAGTACTCGTGGCGCGGGTAGCTCAGGAAGCTGCGGCTGTCCGTCAGCATCCCCACAAAGCCCGCAAGATAGCCCAGGCTCGCCAGGGTCTTCGTGTGGTTCGTCATGCCCTCCAGGTGATCCTCAAACCACCACGCGGAGCCATGCTGCACCTTCGAGACAGCCTCATCGCTCTGGAAGCAGCCGCAGATGGTGTCGATGGCCGCGTTGTCGTTGCCGTTCAGGCTGTAGAGGATGGTCTTGGGCAGATCGTTCGTCCTCTCCAGCGCGCCCAGGAACTGCGCCGTCTGCACGGACGGGGCGCTGTTGTCCACGCAGTCAAAGCCCGTGTCGGGACCCAGCCGGTCGAACATCGGGACGTTGTTGTCGCGGCGGCAGCCGTAGTGAAGCTGCATCACCCAGCCCCGCGCCCGGTACTGCCGCCCCACGAAGAGCATGAAGGCGGTCTTGAACTTCGCCTTCGCCTCCTCGCCGGGGATGCTCCCAGCCAGGCGCGCGGCGAAGATGGCCTCGATCTCCTCCTCGGAGGCGGGGGCATACATGACGTAGTCCAGCGCGTGATCGCTCAGGACGCAGCGGTGTTCCGAGAAGTAGTCCATGCGCTTGAACAGCGCGTCCTTCAGCGTGCGGAAGGACGTGATCTTCACACCGGAGGCCTCCCCCAGCTTGTCGATATACTCCGGCCACGTTTCTTTCTCAATGTTCATGGCCTTGTCGGGCCGCCACGCCGGGAGGACCGCCGTCTTAAAGCTCTCGTCCGCGGCCAGCTTCTCGTGCCACTCCAGCGTGTCGATGGGGTCGTCGGTGGTGCAGATGGTCTCCACGTTGCTGCGGCGGATGAGGTCGCGCACGCCGAAATCCTGCCGGTGGAGCTTCTCGTTGCACAGCTTCCAGACCTCCTCCGCCGTGGAGGCGTTCAGGACGCCCTCGTAGCCGAAGAAGCGGCGCAGCTCCAGATGACTCCAGTGGTACAGGGGGTTGCCCACGGCCCGGCCCAGCACCTCCGCCCACTTCAGGAACTTGTCATGCTCGCTCGCACCGCCGGTGATGTACTCCTCCGGCACGCCCGCGCAGCGCATCAACCGCCACTTGTAGTGGTCGCCGCCCAGCCAGACCTGGGTGATGCTGTTGTAGTGAAGGTCCTCCCAGATCTCCTTGGGGCTGATGTGGCAGTGGTAGTCGATGATGGGGCAGCTCTCGGCGGCGTCGTGGAACAGTGCCCGCGCCGTCTCCGTGTTCAACAGAAAATCCTTGTCCATAAAGGGTTTCATTGACAGCTCATGCTCCTTTCAAATTTTAGTCGTCTACCTTGAATTTAAGCACCTGGCCCGTCACCGCGTCAATATCGACGTCGTATTCCGTCACGTCCAGGCGGCACTCCAGCTTATAGACCGGGCGAAAATCCGTCCCGTCAGGATAGTCGTCAGCCTCGTTCTCAAGCTCAATCTCCTTAAAGCGCAGAGGCTTCCTGTCGCCAAACTGCCTGGCTGCGATGCTCCGCGCCTGCGCCTCGCTGATCAGCGTCATGTTCCGCTGCCTGGCCTGCTCGCGTGTCCACTGGGTTTCGGCCCAATCATCCGCCACAGCGCACCCCGCGTACATCATCAGGGCGGCCAGCAACAGCGCAATTCCCTTCCTCCTCATCAGGACAATCCCCCTTTTCAACAAAATCACAGAGTCGTGCCGGTTTTGAAGATGGCCATGCCCTGAAAACCGTTCTCCTCGTTGCGCGTTCGCTTCCCGCTAGCCACGTCCATCACGAAGTCGAAGAGCGCCTGCGCCCGCTCGGGCAGCGTGCCGCCCTCCACCAGCGTCCCGGCGTTGAAGTCGATCCATTTCGCCTTGTGCTCCGCAAGAGGGGTGTTGCTGGATATCTTGATTGTGGGCGCCGGACAGCCGAAGGGCGTGCCCCGCCCCGTGGAGAAGAGCACCACCTGAGCGCCCGCCGCGGCCAGGGCCGTGGACGCCACCAGGTCGTTGCCCGGGGCGGAAAGCAGGGTCAGGCCGGGCTGGGTGACGCGCCCCGCGTAGGGCAGCACGTCACGGACGGGGGCTGTTCCGCTCTTCTGCGTGCAGCCCAGGGCCTTGTCCTCCAGCGTGGTGATGCCGCCGGCCCGGTTGCCGGGGGAGGGGTTCTCGTACACCGGCTGGCCGCAGGACTCGAAATAGTCCTTAAAATTGTTGATGAGCTCGACGGTCTTCCCGTACACGTCCTCGTTCTCACATCGGTCCATGAGGATGGTCTCCGCGCCAAACATCTCCGGCACCTCGGTCAGGATCGTGCTGCCGCCCCGCGCGATGAGTAGGTCGGAGAAGCCG
>JAFUYV010000049.1 GCA_017476945.1 Fretibacterium sp. | reverse complement strand
CCCGCCAGGAAGGCGCAGAGCAGGGCGATCAGAATGGCGACAAAGCCGTTGGGGTTCTGGCTGAGCTTTTCATAGTAGAACACGCCGCCCAGACCGAACGCGCCGCCCATAAACATGATGCCTTCCACGCCGAGGTTGAGGTTGCTCGTGATGTACGACGGGGTCATCAGCACGGGGGTCGCGCGCATCAGGTTCGTGAGTTCGGTGACGGTGTTCTCCGAGTTCTGGCGCTGGTCCACGAAGTCCTCCATGCCGAAGGGCCGGACCCCGACCCCGGCGGAGGACAGGACACTCCAGCTCCCCGCCGTCATGCCCCGGATGCGCTGATAGCGAAGCGTCAGGTTGCGGGGCGTGCCGCCGGAGAAGGGATAGATGCGGAAGGACGCGGAGGTGCTGTAACTCGTGTTGACGGACCGGTAGCCCGAGCCGATGTCGCTGCTGTAGACGGTGACGAGGCCGGGCGCGATCTGGCTGTGCTCGTCCAGGATGAAGCGCGACGGCAGCGTGCCGTACCGGTCGGGCGTCAGGTCGTAGGCCCAGTAGTTGGGCCTGATCTCCTTGAAACTCTCCCGGGGGCCCGTGTCCCCCGTGGTGTCGCCGATCTCGTCGTAACGGTACAGGCGGTAGCGCCAGCCGGTGCGGTTGGTGACGCGGGTCTCCAGGCTGTAGGTCGGCAAGTTGCTGCTGGAGTTCTGCATCACGTAGAACTTGCCCAGGTCCTGCGTCAGGTCCGCGTTCGCGCCCCAGGGGAACCTCACGCGGTCCACCACGCGGGCGATGCTCGCGGTGGCGCTCTCGTCGAACAGGGTCATGTCGAAGAGGAGCGGCAGCTCGGAGGCGGGGCCGTTGTGGACGTTGGCCACCACCACGGGGAGGGTCAGGGGATCGCGCCAGCCGATGGAGTCCTTGGCCAGGGCGGCCGACTGGCGGAAGGTGACGTAGCCCACCGTGCTGCCGTAGTCCTGCGGGTTCTCCGCCCTCACGTACAGGATCGCCTCAAGGGAGCGGGCGGGCTCGACGCGCTGGGCGGTGTTCGGGGAGACCCTGACGGTGTAGCCGTCCGCCGTCAGGCTGATGTCCTCCATCACGTCGCGGGAGATTACGTCGGAATCTTCGTCGTCCTCGTCCGGGTCGCTGGGGTTGATGTGCGTGGTGTCGTCGTACCACCACCAGTAGGGGAAGTGGCGCGCGTAGTAGTTCATGAAGTCGATCTTCATGTCGCCGGTCCCCTCTGGGATCACCAGGCAGAGGGTTTCCAGAGGGTTCGCGTAGTAGTCGTAGAAATCCACCTCCTCCGTCTGATTGTGCGCCGTCAGCCAGGCATCGAGCCACTCCCTGTAGGGTTCTGTCTCGTCCACGTAGACGTAATCAAAATTGTTCAGCAGGTCGGCCAGCGTCCTCATGGGGACCTCGGACATCTGCCCCCCCAACGTGCGCCGATAGATGCTGTGGCGTCTGTCGGCGTCGGTCACGCTGTCGTCGTGGTCGTAGATTCTGTGCCACAGATAATTTTCATAGGTTGTGGCGAACCACTGGGCCCCGGCGATGGTGTGCCGGTCGCGCTCGCCGCTCACGTCCCGGAGCTGGTAATAGAAGCCATAGTTCCCGCTGCCATAAGATACATCATCCGTGTCCCCGATAATGTACTCCGGGTCAAGGGGTATGGGCTGTGCCCCAAGGGCAGCCCCCGCCGCCCAGCAGACGGCGAGGACCAGAGAGATTAGCCGCGTGATCCCCCGCGTTAAACGGCGCATCAGGCGACGCCTCCATCCCGATTCTTCCTCGGGGACGCCAGGAGCGCCGGCAGGAGCAGGGCCGCCAGTCCAAGCCCCGCCGCGTCACAACCGCCGCCGCCTTCGCCGTCGCCCGTGCCGCCCTTGTCCGTCTTCTCGGCGGTCATCCACATGGTGCCGGCGATCTTTCCGTCGGACTCGACGCCGTCCGGAACGATCAAAAGGCTGGCGTTGTCCGTGCCGACGAACTGCGGGCCGTCGTTCGCGCCCGTGGAACGCACGTTGGCGAGGTAGGAGGTCAAGGAGAAGGTCAGGCCGCCGGTGGCCGAGTCCACCTCAAGGGCCTTCTTGCCGTAAGCGTCGCCGGCGTCGATGCTCTGGATTGCCGCGAAGTCCGCCGCCGTGCCGACGACGGGGAGGGTCGTGGAGCTGTTAACGGCCTGGAAGTTGACCCGCAGGGCGGAGAGAAGCGCCAGCACGTCCTCCCTGCTGTCCACCTCGACGCCCAGCATGTCGGACAGCTCCTTCCACGTGTAGCTCCAGTGGTACTTGAGGGGCAGGAGCTCGCCCTGCGTGCTGTTTGCGAGCGAGACCTCGATGCCCGGGCGTTTTGTGCTGCCCGTCTTGGGGCCCGTGGTGAACGCGGCGCTATCCGTGATGGCCGTGACCTGGTCCACCCTTGAGACGCGCCAGATGTCCTTAAACGCCTTCTGGAAGGCGGTGGTGTTCACCACGTCGTCAGGGTTCGCGTCCACAAAGGTCAAGCCAGCGAGCTGGCCCGCATAGGCGACGCTGAGCTGTTGCCAAACCTTTTCGTTGACGTTGGTGTAGCTCATCTCCCGGTCGGGGGTCACCGACACCTGGGCCGAGAT
>JAFUYV010000048.1 GCA_017476945.1 Fretibacterium sp. | reverse complement strand
CGGGCTGGTGCTGGGCATGGTGGAAGCCCTGGGTTACCACTTCTTCCCTGGCGGCGAGACGTACCTCATCATCTTCGTGGGCCTCATTATCTTCCTGGCCCTGCGTCCCAGCGGCCTGCTGGGCAAGACCATCATGAGCTAGGAGGGGCGGACATGTCGAAGTCAAAGAAACTGGCGCTCCTTGCTGTTCTCCTGTTCGTCTACCTCGTCGTGCTGCCCCTGGGCCTGCGCGACAAGCCCTACTTCTTGGGCGTCATCACCACCGCCTCCGTGTTGAGCGTCATCAGCGCCGGCGTGTGGCTCATCTTTTACATTGGCCGCATCAACATGGGCCAGGGGGCCTTCGCCCTCGTGGGGGGCTACACCGCGGCCATTTTGATCTCCAAGTGCGGTTGGCCCTTCTGGTTCGCCCTCATCGGGGCCGGCGTGGCGACCGTGGTGCTGAGCATCCTCATCGGCCTGCCCCTGCTCCGGCTGAAGGGCGTCTACTTCTCCATGATCACCCTGAGCCTGACGGAGACGGCGCGCCTCGCGGCCCAGTCCTTCCCCTCCATCACCAACGGGGCCAAGGGCGTTCTGAACCTGCCGCTGCCCGGCGCCATTAAGATTGGGGGCTTCACCCTCGTGCCGGACTTCGCCACGGTGGACAAGCACCTGGCCTTCTACTACCTGGGGGCCGTCATGCTCATCGTGGGCTTCGCGGTGCTGTACCGCATCGTCAACAGCCGCCTCGGGTGGCTGTTCCGCTCGCTCCAGCAGAACGAGGACCTGGCGTCGTCTTTCGGCGTCAACGTCCCGCGGCTGCGCGTGATCGCCTTCGCCATCTGCGCGGCCTTCGCGGGCATCGGAGGGGCGTTCTTCATCGCCACCCAGCAGTGCGTCTACCCCGCCACCTTCACGGTGCAGGACTCCACCAACTACCTGCTGTACTGCTTCCTGGGCGGGCTGGGGAGCGTCTGGGGGGCCATCGCGGGCTCCTTCGTGCTGTTCATCAGCTTTGAGATGCTTCAGGGACTCCGTGAGTACCAGCCCCTCATCTACTCCCTCATCATGATCGGCGTGATGCTGTGGCTGCCCAACGGCCTCCTGAGCCTCAAGATGCCCTGGTCTCGCAAGGAGAACACCTCCCTGCCGGCGGAGGAGGAGGATGCATAGCATGAGCTCGACCTTAATGCAGATTCAGAACCTGACCAAGCGTTTCGGGGGTCTGGCCGCCGTCAACGACGTGTCCTTCGACGTGAACGACGGGGAAATCCTGAGCATCATCGGGCCCAACGGCGCGGGGAAAAGCACCCTGTTTAAGCTGATCTCCTCCTTCTTGCATGCGTCGTCGGGGAAGGTCATCTACTTGGGGGAGGAAATCACCTCCATGTCGCCGCACAAGGTGGCGCGGCTGGGCGTGATCCGCACCTTCCAGGAGACGACGATCTTCCGCGAGATGACCGCGCTGGAGAACGTCGTGGTGGCGCACCACCTCCAGAGCACCGCGACCTTGACGGGCTTCTTCTTCGGGACGCCCGCGGCCCGGGGCGACGAGGCGCGCTTCCGCGAGAGCGCGGCGGAGATCTTGGACTACCTCGGTCTGGGCGGCGTGAAGGACATGAAGGCCTCCAACCTGCCCCATGGCTACCTGCGGGCGCTGGGCATCGCCATCGGCATGGCGGCCCGTCCCCGGCTGCTGCTGCTGGACGAGCCCTTCGCCGGCATGAACTCCGACGAGACGAGGCACGCCATTGAGATGGTGCGCGGCATCCGCGAGCGGGGCGTGACGGTGCTTCTGGTGGAGCACGACATGCCCGCCGTCATGAACATCAGCGACCGCATCGTCGTGCTGAACTTCGGCAAGAAGATCGCCGAGGGCACGCCGGCGGAGATTCAGTCGAACGAGGCCGTCATCGAGGCCTACCTTGGACGCGAGGATGAGGAGGTGGGGATCTGATGATCCTTGAGGCGAGGAATATCAAGGTCAATTACGATTCCGTCCGGGCCCTTCGCAACGTCTCCATCTCGGTGGATGAGGGGGAGATCGTGACCCTTATCGGCGCGAACGGGGCCGGGAAGACCTCCATGCTTCGCGCCATCACTGGGCTCCATCACCCCGACGCCGGAGAGATCACCTTCGAGGGAGAGCGCATCGACCGCCTGCCCGTGGAGACGATCGCGGAGCGGGGGATCACGATGGTCCCGGAAGGCCGTCACGTGTTCCCGCTGATGACGGTACGGGACAACCTGTTGATGGGGGCGTTCCTGCGGAAGGACAAGCGGGAGATCCAGGAGAACTTCGACAAGGTCCTGGCCCTCTTCCCGCGCCTGAAGGAGCGCATCGACCAGCTTGCGGGGACCATGAGCGGCGGCGAGCAGCAGATGCTGGTCATCGGCCGTGGCCTCATGGCGAAGCCGAAGCTGCTGCTGTTGGACGAGCCGTCCCTGGGCGTGGCGCCCCTCTTCGTACAGGAGATCGCCCGCGCGATCGTGAAGATCAACCGCGAGGAGAAGGTCAGCACCATCCTCGTGGAGCAGAACTCGCGGATGGCCCTGCGGATCTCGCACCGCGCCTACGTCATGGTGACGGGCCGCGTGGCGCTGGAGGGCGACTCCGAATCCCTCCGCAGCGACGAGCGCGTTCAGAAGGCGTACCTCGGCGGCGAGGTTGAGTAGCGGCGAAGCCGTTCCAAGCTGTTTTGAGCTCAGTGGGAGCCGGGGGATACGCGCCTCCGGCTCTTGTTTTGCCGCTTCTATGGCGCATGTCCATAGTGCATTGACAACCGTGTATCAGATTGGGTACACTTTTGTTAAAGATTTCTCGGAGGGGGCGTCCTGGTGAAGTTCTATTCCATCCGGGACCTGCGGAGCGCGACGAAGGACGTGTGTTTGGATGTGCGGGCCAACGGGGAGGCAGTGATCACGAACAACGGCAAGCCCTCTTTGCTCATGCTGGACATTTCCGAGGACAACTTTGAGGAAATCCTCCGCGCCGTCCGTCAGGCGAAGGCGATGATCGCCTTTAACAGCATGAGGGAGGTTGCCGCCATGAACGGCTACATGTCCGAGGAGGACATCGAGGCCGAGATACAGGCTGCGCGCGGAGAGACAGGCCGTCGTGTCCTGATGCTCGCCGTCCTTGACACCCATGTACTGGTCTCCGCCCTTTGGACCCCGGCGGGAAAGGCCTCCGCTGTCCTGAACGCGGCCCTCGCGCATGAGTTGAGGCTGTGTCACGATTACCGGATCATGAGCGAGTATCGTGAGGTTTTGACGCGCCCAAAGTTCAAGTTCGCCGCCTGGCAGGTCAATTTTCTTCTGGAGACCATCGAGAAGGACGGCGTCTCCGTCATTCCCGCCCTGCTGCCCGGCGT
>JAFUYV010000047.1 GCA_017476945.1 Fretibacterium sp. | reverse complement strand
GCGCCACGCCCGCTGACTGCCGCCCTTCAGCGTCCAACTCCGCGGCCAGGTCATCAAAGAACAGGACGGGCTTCCGGCGCAGATGAGCCTCGATCAGCCGCCCGGCCCTCAGGATCAGAGAGAGGACAAGCCGCCGCTTCTGCCCACGGCTCAGGGCCTCCGCAGCCGGTCGGCCGGACACGGTCATCTCAAGGTCATCATGCCCTGGGCCAACAAGAGGACGAAGGGCAAATCTCTCCCTCTCTGCTCTCTCCTCAAGGGCATGGAGCAGGTAGTCCGCGCCGTTTCCCCCAAGCGCCGGCGTCATGGAGAACGAGAACGGCAGCGCGGCGCAGGGGGGCGCTGGATTGTCGAGGGCCGAAAGGCAGGAAACAACCTGGCGGCGTGCCTCCATAATCCAGCCTCCAAGGCGAGCGAAGGGCAGAGTAGTCCCTCGGACAGGTTTGTTTTGTCTCAGGAGAGCAGCGCGGTGGCGGGAGATCTGATGAAACTCGGAGAGGCGGCGGGCATAAGGAGGGGAACAGAGGGCGCAGAGCCTGTCCACAAAGAGCCGGCGCACAGAGGGGGAGCCGTCAACCAGATTAATGTCAACGGGCAGAAAGGTGATGGAGGGCACTATCCGCCGCAAATCCGTGCAGCTGATAGTTCTCTCGTCCAGATGAGGGGTCATGCGCGTGGAGATCTGGACCTGCAGCTCATGCTCCTCCTCCCCGACCACGCGAGCCCCCAGTAGAGCCCGTTCCTCCCCCCAGGACACCGCCCTGCCCGTGCGGCCAAATGTCCCCCACCCGGCGAGGACATTTAAGGATTCCAACAGGTTCGTTTTGCCGGAGCCGTTGGGCCCGAGGATAAGATTGATCCCCGGGGCCCATTTCAGGCGAGCCCCCCTCAAATTACGAAAATTCTTCAGGGCGCTGGATTCAAAATTCACGTCTGCTCTGGCGCGCTAGGCTTCGGCAACGGCCTCCTCCTCAGGGACTTGAGATGAATCCTCGTCATCCAACAGATCCTGAGGGCTCAGGCGAGCGGGCATAAGCATATAGAGGAAGTTGCCCGCACCCTCCTGGACGATGCGGGTCTGCCCTTCCTCACCATTAAACTCAATGAGGACCTCCCCGCTTCCCAGCGCACGGAGGCCGTCCTGAAGGTAACCAACGTTGAAACCCACCTGAAGCGGGTTTCCGTCAATGGAAGCGTCCAGAACCTCAAGGGCCGTGCCAAGGTCCGGAGCGCGGGCGGTCATCTTCAGGTCCCCACCGGGTGAGAGCTGCATCACAACAAGATGTGAGACGGTATTGTGCGCAATGATATCCACCCGTTCCAGAGCGGGTAACAGTTCCTCGCGCGGGATTCGCAACGTCGTGAGCACGTCGGAAGTAAGGATCTTCTCGTAGTTGGGGAAGGAGGACTCCACCCGCCGGATGGAGAACTCCACGCCGTCAAGCTGGAACCAGGCCATTGAGCCGTCGTACAGGACCTGAACCCGGGCCTCCTGGTCCCCTCCTGCAAGAAGGCGGCTCAGCTCCTTCAACGCTGGAACCGGCAGCAGAAGCTCCTCATCCGTCCCGGCCTCACAGGGACACTGGGAAAGGGAAAGGCGCTTGCCGTCCGTCGAGACGACCTTCAACAAATCCCCTTTCACCTTGAAGAGACAAGTCCCCAGATACTTTGGAAAGTCCGCCGGAATGGAGCTGGCGATAGAACCCTCGGTAATGACCCGCGCAAGGTCAGCCGTGATAATGCTGCACAACTCTGATGCGCCCTCACTTCGCGGTATCTTCGGGAACTCCGAGACAGGAGCCGTCGTGAAGCGCGTCCGGTTCCTTCCCGCGGTGAGGACGCCCCTCTCCCCATCAACCTCTAAAATTGCGGTCCCAGTAGGGATTTTCTTCAGGAACTCCCCAAGGAGCCGCACCGGCAGAACAGCGGAGCCCGGGGTGATCATCCGTATCCCCTGGGCGGCACAGCGGACGGCCGTCTTGAAGTCTGTCGCCTCAAGAAGGGTCTCCTCCCCTACGGTGATCAGGATTCCGCTCACGGCGCTGATGGTGCTCTTTGTACTGCTGGAGCGTTCGGCCATCTGCCAGGCCTTCAGAAATTCCAGACGATCGAGCTCAAGTTTCATGGTTCGTCCTCCCCGTGTTGCTGTCCACAGTGGACAGCTTTTTCTATTGTTCTTTTTATTTTAAAAAGCAATAGTAATAATAATGTTGAACAAGTCTGTGGATAAACCTGATAAAGGGCTTTGTCAGCGTATTTTTTCCCCTGTGAACGCCCTGTGATTTTGATGTGGACAGGGTGTGGAAACGGTGTCTGAATTGCGAGGGACACCATTATCCCCTGTGGAATATTGTGAGTTGTCCACTGCCCTTTCCACCGATTTTTCATAACTTATTCTTAAGGTTATCCACAGTCCGGCGGATATCCGCATCGGCCTTGATGAGTTCGCCCACCTTCTGCTGAGCGTGGATGACGGTGGTGTGATCCTTCTTACGGAAGGCATGGGCGATCTGCTGAAGGCTCGTCTCCGTCATCTCGCGGCACAGGAACATGGCAATTTGACGCGGCAGGACAAGCTCGGCTGTGCGTTTGGAGCTGGTCAGGTCTTCCAGGCTGATTCCAAAGCTCTCAGCGACGGTGCTCTTGATATCCTCAATAGTAACGGGCCCCTTCATGTCCATGCGCAGCGTGTCCTTGAGCCAGACGGAAACCCTTTCAATGGTGATGTCCTCGTGCATAAGCTCTGAGGACATGATGACGCGGGTCAGCGCCCCCTCCAGATCCCGGATGTTACTCGGTATGTGCTGGGCCAGAAAATGGATCACCTCGTCCGGCAGGGCATAATGGCGCAGGGCCGCCTTCTTTTGCAGAATGGCGATGCGCGTCTCCAGGTCCGGCGGCTGGATGTCTGCCACCAGGCCCCAATTAAAGCGGCTGGTCAGACGCTCCTCAATGTTTTTCAGCTCGGAGGGTTGACGGTCGGAGCAGATGACCACCTGACGGCCGTCGTCGCGCAAGGTGTTGAACGTGTGATAAAACTCCTCCTGGCTCTGCTCCTTGTTGCCGAGGAACTGGATGTCGTCGATGAGGAGGATGTCCAGATTGCGGTAACGCTCCTTGAACTGCGCTGTCCGCGAGGAGGCGATGGCTTTGACGAACTCGTTCAGAAACTGTTCAGCACTGAGATAGAGGACCCGCAGGTTGTTAGAGCGTCCAAGAGCGTAATTGCAGATCGCGTGCATGAGGTGTGTCTTCCCCAGGCCGACGCCGCCCCAGATGAACAAGGGATTGTAGGCCTTGCCCGGCATTTCTGCAACTGCGAGGCTGGCTGCGTGGGCCATCCGGTTGGATTTCCCCACGACGAAGCTCTCGAAGGTGTAGTTAGCGTAAGGGTTAGGCTTCGATTCGGGTTTGGAGGTGCTCCTCGACGCCTCCCTGGCGCGGGCCTCCCAGTCCTGCCGCTTATTGTCGTCCCCGGGCAGCATGCTGACCTCCAGCCGGACAGATTGAACCACCCCGCTTTTTGCTGCGGACTCATTGAGCTGCTTCAGGAAGTTGTCCCGGAGCTGCTCCTGGATAAAGGGGTTGGTCGTGTCCACCACCAGCTCATTGCCCTCAATCCCGATGGGGTCGCATGTCTCAAGCCAAAGGGCGATGCGCTTCTCCGGAGGTTCCGCCCCGGCAAGGATGTCCTTCCAAAGTCTTTGCAGTTCCTCTGCCTTTTGCTGCAATTCATTTCACTCCTAATAGGCACCCCTGGTCTGGACTTGCCGTCCGTTCCCGACATTTTTACGCAGGAGATGCACAAGTTATCCACACCTTAAGCTCCCTGGACGGATAACTCTTGAGATAATCCGCCCTAATTATACACTTATCCACAAAATTTTTGTCCCCCATTTGTGGATAATTTCGCCTGTTCGCCCTGAAAGACAATCAGGTCCCTTCACTCTCAAGAGGAACACAGGCCCGGCGACATAGCCAGCAGTTAATGATATCATGGAAGCAGAATGATTAAGGGGTTGTTTCATTAGGGTCCTTCCGCCCCTTTTATGAAAGGTTTTAAGGAGGAATTACTTGATGTCGGTCTATCTGAATAACGCCGCGACAAGCTGGCCTAAGCCCCCCGATGTCTCCAAGGCGATGGTGGAGTTCCTCTCTCGCGGGGGAGCAAACCTCGCCCGCGGCACCTCCTCCGCCCGGGACATGGACACACTGAACTTCGTCCTGGACTGCCGCGCACGCCTCGCCTCCCTGTTGGGAGGTTACGAGAACGGCGATCCCCGGTATATCACCTTCTGCTCCAACGTGACGGAGGCCCTGAACACGGTGCTGCGCGGCTTCCTGCGCCCAGGGATGAGGGTCATTACCTCCTCGATGGAGCATAACGCCGTCATGCGCCCGTTGAGGACTCTGGAGAAGGAAGGCGCTATCCAGCTCGTCCTCCTTCCCTCCGGGCTTGATGGGCGCCTGGAGCCTTCGGCCCTGAGGGACGCGCTGTCCGGGAACCACTTTGACCTGATGGTGATGTCCCATGCCAGCAATGTCTGCGGCACGGTACAGCCCGTAGAGGAGGCCGCTGCGCTCTGCCGGAGGGTGGGGCTGCCTCTTGTGCTGGATACGGCCCAGACCGTCGGGGTCCTGCCGCTCGACGCGGCGTCCCTTGGGCTGGCGGCCCTCTGCTTCACGGGGCACAAGGGCCTGATGGGCCCCCAGGGCACGGGCGGCATCGTCTGGGAGCCGGGATTCGCGGCGCAGGTGCGCCCTCTCGTCACAGGTGGGACGGGCAGTTACTCGCACCTGGAATACCAGCCGGAGGAGCTGCCCGACCGCTTTGAGTCCGGGACGCCGAATCTGCCGGGCATCGCGGGGCTTAACGCCGCGCTGGCCTGGCTGGAGGCGACGGGGCTCACAACGATCGAGGCCAAAGAGCGCGGGATTGGAGAGCGCCTTCTGGAGGGCCTGAAGAAGTTGGAGGGCGTTCTGCTCACCGGGAAGCGGGACATGGATGGCCGGTTGCCGGTCTTCTCGTTTAACGTTCAGGGCCTGGACAACGGCATCCTGGCGGACTGGCTCTCGCAGGCTGGATTTGAGACGCGCCCCGGGCTGCACTGCGCTCCGTCCGCCCACCGCTCCCTTGGCACGTTTCCCCAGGGCAGCCTGCGGGTCTCGCCGGGGTACTTCAACGTGCCACAGGACATTGACGTGTTTCTCGATACGCTGGGCGACGCAATACACAGGCTTAAGGGGGAGAGATAAGGTTGTATATACGCGAGCTGACGGTGCAGCCATCCGACGCCTCCTGCTTTGGGCAGATCAAGCTGCACAGCCTTCTTAACTACCTTCAGGATACGGCGAACCTTGCCGTCGCCAGCCTTGAGGGGACCTCGTCTCAGCTTTTGGCGCGCGGCTACGCCTGGGTTCTGACGCGCTATGAGGTAGAGCTGACGGGCGCCCTGCCCATGCTGGACGATCCCTTTGTGGTGAAGACGTATCACGACCTCAGCCACGGCTATAGTACGCTGAGGGTCTTCGAGGTGGACAGCGCAGACGGGACGCCGCTGGTGTGGGCCAAGACCTCCTGGCTGCTGCTGGACCTGGCCGCGGGCCGCCCCGTCCGCCCGGCCGTCCACATCCCGGAGCTCGCCCAGCGCGACACCGCCTCTATTGACCCGGACTTCCGCGATATCCCGGACTTCCCGGCCGGTGTTGAGGCCGCCAGCGTCCCCTGCCCCATCCGTTTCCACGACCTCGACAGTAACGGGCACGTTAACAACGCCGTCTATTTTGAGTGGGTCTTCGAGGCGACACCACTGGATCTGATGGCCTATAACGTCCGCTCCATCTCGGCGTCGTTCCGCTCCGGCGCGCGGTGGGGGGAGCGCCTGCGCATCCAGCTTACGGAGCTGCCGCGCCCGTCCGCCTCCGGCGGGAGAGATTTTATCTACCGCGTCGTTGACGAAAAGGGGGGCGAGAAGCCCCGCACCCTCTTCGCGTGCAGCTGGGAGCCCCGGCCATGAATGTCGTCATCGTCGGCGCCGGCGAGGTGGGCTGCGACATCGCCGCGACGCTCTCCGAGGAGGGACACGACGTCTACGTCGTCGAGCAGAACGAGGAGAAGGCCAGAAACGCGGAGGAGCTGGACGTGCGTGTCATCCGGGGCAACGGCGCGCGGCCTCAGGTGCTCTACGAGGCCGGCGTGATGGAGGGCGGGGATGTTGACCTCCTGCTGGCCTGCACGGACCGGGACGAGGTCAATATGCTCTCCTGCTGGATCGCGCATCGCGCCGGGGTGAGGCGCGTCATCTCACGGGTGCGGAGCCTGGAGTTCACGGACTCCCCTACGTGGGGGCAGAAGCTGGGCATCGACCTGATGATCTCGCCGGAGCGCTCCGTGGCGCGGGAGATCCTCGAGCTCCTGGCTGTCAGCTCCGCCACGCGGACGGCGGAGCTCCTGGACGGGCGGGCCGCCATCTACGCCCTCCGCGTTGCTGAGGGGTCGCCCCTGGTGGGGATGGCACTGAAGGATATCCGAGAGAAGTACAAGGACCTTGTCGCCGTCTTCGTCTACGTGGAGAGGGAGGGCGGCGAGGAGAACGCCGTCCCGGACGGCAACATGGTGCTTCGAACGGGGGACCTGTGCTACGTGGTGACGTATAAGGAGGCGGCCTGGCTGTTGGAGGAGCTCTTTCAGCTCAGAAAGTCCCGTCCGCTGCGCCGGGTCTTCGTCGTGGGCGGTGGGAAGCTGGGCTTCCAGGTGACGCAGCGGATCCAAAGGGAGTATGGTCATGTCCAGATCCGCCTCATCGACCACGACGCCAAGCGCTGCGCAAGGCTGGCGGAGGAGCTGGGCGGGGCGCTGGTCCTGAACGGGGATGGGGCGGACCCGGCCCTGCTGAGGGAGGAGGGCATTGACGAGGCGGACGGCTACGTCTGCGCCACGGAGTCCGACGAGTTGAACCTGGTCTACGCTGCCCTCGCCAAGTCCATGGGCGTGGGCAAGAGCATCGCGGTTGTGCGCCGCAAGCTGTACGAGGACCTGCCGGACCTCATGCCTGTGGACGCCGTGGTGAACCCCAACGAGGCGCTGGCCTCCGTGATCCTCCGCATGATCCGTTACCCCGGGCATACACGAGCCCTGTCGGTCATCGAGAAGATCGACGCGGAGATGCTGGAGGTCGTGCTGCCGGAGGGGAACCGCCTCACGGGCAGGCCCCTTGCGGGGCTGGGGCTCCCCAAGGGGGTCCTGGTGGCCCTCATGGGGCGCGGGAATCGGGTTCTGGTGCCGACAGGCGCGACCCAGATGCAGGCGGGGGACCACCTCATCCTCTTCGCCTCCACGGCCCTTATGCGCGAGGCGGCGGAGCTCTTCAGCGAGGAGAGCGGGGACCGGGAGGAGCCATGAAGATCGGGATTGTCCTCAAGGTCCTCTCGCTCGTCTGCCTGATTGTCTCCCTCTTCATGCTCCTGCCACTGGGGCTGGCGCTCCTGGACGGCACGCCGGACGCGGGGGCCTTTGCCCTCTCATTGGCCTGCGGGCTGCTGGTGAGCCTCCTGCTGTCCCTGGGGGGGATGGGAGAGCGGGGACACGGCGGCCTTGGCATCCGCGAGGCCCTGGGCGTGGTGGCCCTCGCCTGGGCGATCGCCTCGGCGGTCGGAGCCCTGCCCTACTGGAGCTCCGGCGTGACCCCCAGCTATACCGACGCTTTCTTCGAGACCATGTCCGGCTTCACCACCACGGGCGCGACGGTCCTGGAGGACATTGAAGCCGCTCCGCGCGGCGTCCTGCTCTGGCGCGCCCTGACACACTGGCTTGGCGGCATGGGGATCATCGTCCTGAGCCTGGCCGTGCTGCCCTTTCTGGGGCTCGGCGGCATGGAGCTCTTCAAGACAGAGGTTCCCGGCGTGACACAGGAGAAGCTTACGCCGCGCCTCCAGCAGACGGCGCTCCTCCTCTGGGGGATCTACGTCCTGCTGACGTTCGTGGAGACAGTCCTCCTGGTGTTTGGGGGCATGAGCCTCTTTGACGCCTTTGCACACTCCTGCTCGACGATCGCCACGGGGGGCTTTTCCACGAAGAACACCTCCATCGCCTGGTTCCACAGTGCGTACATCGAGTGGGTCATCACGTTTTTCATGTTCGCCTCCGGTGTGAATTTCTCTCTGTACTTTCTCCTGACCGCGCGAAATTTCCGGGCCTTCTTCGGGGACGAGGAGCTGCGCTGGTACACGGGGATCGTCGTGGGATCGTCACTGGCCATCACGGCGTTTCTCCTCATCGAAAAGCTGGCCGTAGGGCTTGAGCCCGCGCTGCGGAAGGCCGCCTTCCACGTCGTGAGCGTCATGACCACCACGGGCTTCATCACGGACGACTTCGACCTGTGGCCGGAGTTCGCGCGGTTTCTATTTTTGCTCCTGATGGTGGTGGGAGCGTGCGGGGGCTCGACGGGAGGGGGCTGCAAGGTCGTGCGTTTCCTGCTGCTGGGCCGCCAGCTTCGGGCCGAGACGCTCCGCCTGCTGCACCCCAGGGCCATCATCACCGCCCGGCTCAACGGCCGTCCCGTCCCCCGCGGGATTATGGACTCCGCCGCCGCCTTCCTGATGCTCTACGTCCTGCTTGTCACCGCGGGTACACTGATCGTGACGGCGTTCTCCCATCCAGGCCTGGACCTCCTGAGCGCCTTCTCCGGGACTATCACCTGCCTCAGCAACGTCGGCCCTGGCCTGAACACCCTTGGGGCCGTGGAGAACTTCGCCTGGCTGCCTTCAGGGGTGAAGTGGCTCTTCTCCTTCCTGATGCTGGCCGGCCGCCTGGAGCTCTTCGCCGTCGTCCTGCTGTTTTTACCGGGCACGTGGGCCCGCTGAAACCCTGACCGCAGCCTTCGGCAAGTCTGGTACAATAGAAGCAATTTTTTTAGAAGGTGGGCTTTTGATGAGTTTGAACCTAAAGATATCCTGGACGTGGAGGCGGCGCTCCCATGGAGCATAAGGATCAGCCCCTCAGCGTGAGGGAGGCCGAGGCAAAGGAAGCCGGGCCCGCTGCGCCGGAGGAGGCCCGGCTCTCACGCAGCGCCTCCAAAAGCCTCTCCATCCGTCTTCAGTTGACCTCCTTCTTCAGTGGGATGGCGGTCATGGTGCTGGAGCTTACGGGCTCACGGCTGGTCGCGCCGTTCTTCGGCACGTCGCTGATCGTCTGGACAGCCCTCATCGGCGTGATGATGACCAGCCTGTGCCTTGGCAACTGGTTGGGGGGTACCCTCGCGGACAGGCAGCCGGATGGGCGTGTCCTGGGCCGTATCCTTATCCTCGCGGCCGTTATCACGGGCCTGACGGCCTTTGGCGGCAACGCTATCCTCACCCTGCTGTCCGAGCTTCCGCTCAACCTGTACGTGACCTCGGTCCTCGCCGCCCTGATGATCTTCACCCCGGCGAGCATCCTTCTGGGGATGGTCTCGCCCTTCATCGTCCGTCTGGCGCTGCGGGACGTAGGGTCCTCCGGCGCCACCGTAGGGCGGCTCTCCGCCCTGAACTCGGCGGGCAGCATTTTCGGCACTTTCCTGGGCGGCTTCGTCCTTATCTCGCTCTTCCCCTCCGGGGTCATCCTGATGATCTTGGCGAGCACCCTCGCGCTCCTCTCCGTCCTGCTCTACACGGCGGCCTGGCGCGGGGCTCTGCTCTTGGCGCTCTGCCTGTCCGGCGCGGCCTGGACGTCCTGGGCTTATGGCCTGCCGATGACCCCCATCGGCGAGCAGATTGACACCCCGTACAATCATATTTCCATTGTGGAGGGTCACGTCGGCGGCGGACGTCGTGTCCGGATTATGATGACGGATCCGAAGGGCGCGCAGTCCCTGATGTACACGGACGACCCCACGGAGCTGGTAAGCGACTACACCAAGTTCTATGACCTCGCCTTCTACTACAAGCCCGGCGCGAAGAAGATACTGATGCTGGGGGGAGGAGGATACTGCGTGCCCCGCCACGTTCTGGCCGGGCGGGAGGTGTCCTTTGACGTCGTGGAGCTGGATCCCGGCGTCACGGAGGCCGCGCGCCGCTACTTTGAGCTGAGGGAGGGACCAAACCTCCGCATCTTCCACGAGGACGCGCGGACCTTCCTCAACCGCGCTGCGCGTGATGGGCTCGGCCCCTATGACGCGGTGTTTATGGACGTCTTCGGCTCGTGGTACTCCATCCCCTTCCAGATGACCACCGTGGAGACGGCCGCGCGCATCCGCGGCCTGATGGCGCCGGATGGGGTGCTGATCACCAACGTCATCGCAGCGCTCTACGGACCGCGAAGCGGGGTCTTCCATGGCATCTACTCCGCGTTCTCCCAGGCCTTCCCTCGGATGATGATTTTTCCGGCGTCGGCCCCGGAGGCGAGGTACGCCTACGCTCTGCAGAACCTCATGCTGGTGGGCCTGTGCTCGGAGGCGCTGCCCCCGGTTCCCAAGGTCCCTGACGCGCGCTTTGTGCGGCTCCTCGCTAATCAGTGGCTGGAGCCCTTTACTCCGGACCCCAAGATACCGGCTTTCACCGACGCCTTTGCCCCGGTGGAACGCTATGCCCTCGTCCTGCCTCAGTAAGCTTGAAAGGGAGTGTCCCCTTTGAAAAAATTGAAAAGCGGAAAGGCTTCTCAGATTAAGGCCTCCGGAAGGGAGGATGGGAGGAGGGAAGCGCCTGTCCTGCTCCCTTGGTATGTCCTCCTCCCCCTCTGGTGCGTGTCCCTGGCGCTCCCCAATCTGGTTTACTCGGGCGTGCGCTTCGCCGACACGCTGCACATCATCAAGTGGGCGGTGGCGGGCGCACCCGTGGCTGTTGCCCTCATCGTTGCGGGGGTGCGGCTGCTCTGGTATGGAAAAAGGCTTGAGCTCAGGATAGATCTCTTTGGCCTTCTCTGGGCCCTGTTGCTGCTCTACTGCGCGGCTCAACCCCTGTGGATTGAGGTCTTCTCCATGACGGGGCTGGTGTTGGAGATGGTCTGCTTTGCAGCGGTCTGGGCATTCTACGTCCTCAGCGCCAATTCCTTCCCCAACTGGGGGCTGAGACCCATCCTCTGGCTGGCCAACGTCAACGGCGCCATCAACGTCCTCTTCGCCGAGCTGCAGATCCGCAGCATGAACAACCTGGCTTTCCTCAAGGGCACGCCCTTTGAGTTCCTGTGCCCTTGGAGCTCCCTGATCTTGCCGACGCCGGGCAACTATATCGGCAACACCGCCCAGCAGAACATGTTTGGCCTCTGGATGGCCATCTGCGTCATGAGCTCCATCTACCTCTTCATCGCCTATGTTATGCAAATGAGGGGATTATTAAAGAAAACAGATAATGTTTCAAGAAAAATAGGTGTAAGAGAACGCATAAGTGGTGTTATAGCTTGTGTTCTTGCTTTTGCAGGAGTTATTTTATCCATTTTTCAAAAAATTGATGTCGCAAACTTTTTCCCGTGGGTTAGTTTATTACAGCCAGAACTTCAACCCAAAATTAGTTTATGGCAATTGTTCCTTATGTGGATTAGCCCCATCGGAAGTTACATTTCTAGCATGCCAGGTGAGCTTGCGTCATTGGTATTTATGCTTTTAGGAGCAATAGTATTGGGTATTATTGGTGGGATTAGAATTTTAAAGAAAAAGGGAGGGACATTCCCCCTTGCTATTAGTTCAATGCTTTGTATTATAGTTTTTGGATGTGTCAATACTGTAATACGCAATGTAGCGATACATCAAAACCTTTCTCTTGCTGATGATTTTGCGTTTCAAGAAGTGGCTTTATGGGCTGTAATTTATTTACTAGCAACACTTTGTAGTTGGCCAAGATTTTATGGAACAATAATGTATCTTTGGCTTCATCGAAGGCGTTTTTTGTGTTTGATATTTTTAAACTTACTTTTGATGGGTATAAACATCTGGGGGGTCTTAAATAGTACTAGCCGCTCGGCAATTTTGTCCCTATTTGTCGGGCTTTTTGTCCTTGGACTAGTAGCGATAGCTCGTTTTGGGCGTGTCTATGCCAAATATTTAGGATTAATTTTACTTCTCTTTACGATGGTACTCGGAGGCGCTATGTTAATTACCCCTAGTCGAGGTGGAGACTTAATTTCTAAAGTAATGGATATGATTCAGAATGCCGGCACGATCGGCGGCCGGATTGGCATCTGGACAACCTCCGCCGCGATGTTCCAGGAGCATCCGATGGGCGTCGGGGTGGGACAGTATAAATGGCATTACCTGGAGGCCCAGCGGGAGGCGTTCAGGACAATCAACGAGCCCTGGTACGCGTGGCAGTACACTCACTGGGCCCACAATGAGTACCTTCAGTGGTTCTGCGAGGCGGGTTGGGCCGGGGGAATCCTGCTGCTGCTGATGCACGCCCTCTGGCTCTGGGCCGTCGTTCGGGGGCTGTGGCGCTCCTTCCGCTCGGAGGAGGGGGGCGTCTCCCCCGCGGCGATTTGGGGCTGTGCGCTGGTGGTGATCGTTTCTTTCACCGCTCTCTGGACGCGCCCCTTCCACCGTATCGAGAACATCCTGTGGCTGGCCCTGGCCTTCGCCATCACGAACCGTGAGTTCATGACCGGCCGTGGCTGGCGGTTTAATTTCTCCGGCCTCTTCTCCAGGGCGCTTGGGGCGGTTGCCGTGTGCGCCGCTGGGGCGGGGCTTGTCTACTTGTGGAGCGGCATTGAGGGCAATCTTCTTCTGCGCCAGGCTCTCAGCACCGAGAACGCCCAGCTCCAGCGCTATTATCTGGAGGAGACGGAGAAGCACCCCATTGTCAGGGAGGACGCCCAAAAAAATCTGGGCTATCATTATCTTCAGTTAGGAGATCAGCTCCATGACCTTGAGACGATGGGCAAGGGCTTCAATCTCCTGTGGCAGCACTTCCGGCGTGAGCCTC
>JAFUYV010000046.1 GCA_017476945.1 Fretibacterium sp. | reverse complement strand
GCTCCGCCTCCCGTGGCTCCTCCCTGACTTCCCTGACCTCCGCCCTGGGCCGCGCCTCAGAGGCCAGACGCTGCTGCTCTTTGACCCAGTCCGTTACGTCCATCCCGACGATCTGCACAGCCGCGGTCCCCCTCAGCCCGGCGGGGGAAAATTCCGCGTCCATCCACAGCGTCCCCGCCCTTCCGGACAGGGGGACGACGGCCTCGACCGCCTCCGTCCGCGCATCGCGCAGCAGGTTTTGAAGCGTCTCCCGGTGCTCGGGGGCACAGCAGGAGAGGAGGACGTCGGGGATGGCGGGCCCCAGGAAGAGCCTCATCCCCCGGTTCATCAGAAGGAACGTCCCCTCCAGGTCCACAAAGGCGTACAGGAACGCCCTGCTGTTGATCAGCTCCCCGTAACGGCGCTCGATCTCCCCGTTCGCCCCGCGCGCAACAGGCCTCTGCGCAGGCGCGGAGCCGCCCCCCTGGGGTTCAGGATGCCCAAACCAGCCCAACGCTCCCCCCAGCTACAGCACGCTGGCGAAAGCCGCCTCGGCGCCCTCGGAACGGATCTTCTTCAGGTCCTCCGCGACGGCGCTCTCGAGGCCCGGTATTTTCGTGAGGTCCTGGTCCCACATCTGCGTGTTGGTCAGGACGGCGTGAGCCAGGGCCTCCGGCGCGTCCGCCCGATGCTCCCAGAAGAACTCCAGCGCCCAGCGGTCGTCGGAGACGGTATATTCGTTCCCCTTGGGCCGCTGGCACACCAGGCCCTTGTCGTTCAGCTCCTTCACGCCATTGGAGTAAAACGCGATGTAGGCGGCGAGGCTCATCGTCAGGCAGGGCGGCAGCTTGCCCCCGTTCTCCTCGACATACGACAGGAAACTCGGCATGTTCCGCGCCTTCCACTTGGACGTGGAGTTGAGGGAGATGCTCATCAGCTCGTGGTTGACGAAGGGGTTGTTGAAGCGGTCCTGAACGGCGGCGGCGAAAGCGTTGAGGTCGTCCTTGTCCAGACCGTGAAGCGTGGGGATAATCTCCTCGTTCAGCATCTTGTTCATGAAGCCGCGCACCGTGTCGTTGTGCATACAGTCGCGCACGATGTCGAACCCGGCCAGGTACGCCCCCAGGACAAACCCCGTGTGCGCGCCGTTCAGGATGCGGACCTTGCGCTTCTTGTAGGGCGTCACATCCGGCACGACATGGACGGGGACGCCGGCCCTCTTGAAGGGCAGCCTGTCCTCCAACCCCGCGGGCCCCTCGACGACCCACACGCCGAACACCTCGCCCACGTCGAGGAGCTGATCCTCATAGCCGTTGGCGGCGTTCAGCGCCTCGACCTCCTTCGGGTCGCGGATGCGGCCGGGGACGATGCGGTCCACCAGCGTGGAGCAGAAGACGTTTTCCTTGTTGACCCAGTCCTTGAAGCCCGCCTCCAGCTTCCAGTCGTCGATGTACTGGTTGACGCACTTCAGCAGCTCCCTGCCGTTGTTGTCGATGAGCTCGCAGCTCAGCATGACGATGCCCTTTTTCCCTGCCTTCCAGCGCTCGTAGAGGACGCGGGTGAGCTTCGCCGGGAAGCTGACAGGCGGCTCCTGGTCAAATTTGCTCTCGGTGTCGTGGACGATGCCGGCCTCCGTGGTGTTGCTGACGATGACCTCCAGGTCCTCGCTCCGGGCCAGCTCCAGCACCTTGGCCCAGCCGTTGTTGGCATAGGGGTTGAGGGCGCGGCTGCACGCGGAGATGACGCGCTTGGCGTCCACCTTCTGCCCCTTCTCGCTGCCGCGGAGGTAGAGGGTGTAGAGCCCCTCCTGCTGGTTGATGATATCCGCCAGGCCAGGGGCGATGGGCTGGACAAGGACCACCTTCCCGTTCCAGCCGGCCTTCTCGTTGGCGATGTCGAAGAAATAGTCAACAAACGCGCGCAGGAAGTTCCCCTCGCCAAACTGCATCACCTTTTCCGGCGCGTCCTTCAGCACATACCCCTTGTAGCCGGACTTCGCCAAAACATCATAGTTAAGCTGACTCATCACTCTTGACCCCTCTCTTGGATAAGTTGTCGCGGATAACTGCTCTCTTTTGCAGCTACAGGTATTATACAAAATTTGCCCCCGGAATAGAAATCCCTTTTCGCGCGCCCAGCGCGTTTGAACGGCGCGCGTCAGGCAAAACGCGCGGAGAGGCCAGGCCCGTCAGGCGGCCCGCAAAAATCGCGCGGCTATACCGTCAAGCCGCGCCAGGAATGAGCGAAAGCAGGGACAGGCGATTGCACGCGAAAGCAGGGTGAGGCGACGGCGGAGGAAAGCGGGCGGAGCGCATATCACTGCGGCTTCGACGCGACGATGAAGGATGAGCGCGAGTCCGCGAAGGCGGGGCTTATGTTTATATGCCGCTTTGTCTGCTAAAATGAGCGTGTCACGCCCCGATGAAGGTGTGCCCAAACAGGCGCGGGCGATTTCAGGCGAAAGCAGGGTGAGGCGATGGCGGAGGAGAGCGGGCAGATCGAATACCACTACGGCTTCTACGCGGCGATGAAGTATGAGTACGAGTCCGCGAAGGCGGAGATGGAGCTTCTGCAG
This sequence comes from Fretibacterium sp., assembly GCA_017476945.1. Classification (GTDB taxonomy): domain Bacteria; phylum Synergistota; class Synergistia; order Synergistales; family Aminobacteriaceae; genus JAFUYV01. The sequence goes on along the minus strand of JAFUYV010000046.1, from coordinate 21 downwards.
GAGTATGATCTTGGCGAGGAG
>JAFUYV010000045.1 GCA_017476945.1 Fretibacterium sp. | reverse complement strand
CGCCGCATCCAGCGCATAGAGCCGTCCATCCCCCCGGACCAGGAAGACTTTGCCGCCACCCACGGCTGTCCCGTCCGTCAGCGTAGTGGCGCCGCCCTCCGGCGTAAGGTCCTGCCAGACGACGGAGCCGTCCGCAAGCCGGAGGCACGTGAGCGTGCCGTCCGCCTGAGCGAAGAACACCCTGTCCTCCGCAACGGAGGGCGTGCCCACGACGGTGTTCGTCCCGCGATAGGACCAGGCGGGCTGGCCCGACGCCCTCCGCACGGCGTAAAGCGTCCCCGCCGCGTCCCCGAAGAGCACCAGTCCTCCCGCAACGGTGACACCGCTGGATATTCCCGTGTCCGCCTGGAACGTCCAGCCCACCTCTCCCCTCCACGCGGCGGCCTGCCCAGCCAAAAGGAACACACACAGCGCCATGCCCGCAAAAATACGCCTCATCCAAATTTCTCCTTTTAAGTTTAATTTGGAGGGCACCTCCCCTCCCGTTTATGCTATGATATCTTAAAGGTAAATTCTGCGCCAGCCTGCCAGGCACGGCCCGCGGCGCGCAATGTCTGGCGTCCAGCGTTTTCGAGGGAGGTAGCCCATGAGAAGAAAAACCTTCAGGAAGTTGGCTGCGGCCTTAGTGTTGTTCTTCTGCCTGTTCCTTGCCGCGAACGGGGCATGGTCCGATTTCGGCGGCTTCTCAGGCAACAGCGACTACGGCGGCGAAAGCAGTCATGGAGGCGGCGGGAGCAGCGGTTGGAGCGGTAGAGGCGGGCGCGGCAGCAGCTCCAACGTGAACTTCTCCCCCTTGTTCGCGGCCGCCGCGCTCTCCTCGTCGGGCTCATCCTCGAAGGATGACGACTGGGTGCTTGCGGCCATCATCCTTGTCATCATAGGGATCATCGCCCTGAACAGGAGAGGGCAGAAGCAGGCCTCCGCCCCGAAGTCCGTGCCCCTCGAGGCCGCGCCCGTGAACCGCAATTTGAAGCCCATCAGCGGCTACCTCGCTCTCGACCCACAGTTCGACGAGGCGAAGCTCCGGGCGCACCTTGCAAACCTCTACGTTCAAATGCAGGGGGCCTGGCACGACAAGGACATCTCGTCCCTGAGGCCCTACATGACGGACGCCTTCTACAACCAGATGGACCGTCAGCTCGACGCTCTCAGGAAGGCCCGCCGGACGGACTGCACGGAAAACATCGCCGTGCTGGACACGAACATCCTTGGCTACTGGCAGTCCGGAGGGATGGACTACCTCGCCGTGCGGCTGAGGGCGCGAATCGTGAGCTACGTCCTGGACGACCGGACGGGCAAGGTCGTCTCCGGCGACAGGGACCGCGAGAAGTTCCTGGAATACGAGTGGGAGCTGGTCCGGAAGACGGGCGTCCTGACGCGGGAGGATGGCGGGCTCCGGACGGTGAACTGTCCGCACTGCGGCGCCCCCTTGAGCATCAACACCTCCGCCCAGTGCGAGTACTGCGGCAGCACCGTCTCGATCCTGAACGAGGATTGGGCCGTCTCCGGCATGAAGGGCATCTCCCAGCGGACGGTCTGACGCCCCGTCTTCCGATGAGCGTCCTGGTCCTGATGGGTAAAAATTGGCATAAACGCCACGATCTCTTATAATTATCAGTAAGAGGCGATGTGATTTGAAGCTCATCTTTCTGGATATCGACGGGACGCTGACCCCACCAGGGGAGGACACCCCGCCCGAGAGCGCCGTCAAGGCGATACGGAGAGCGCGGAACAAGGGGCACAAGATCTTCCTGTGCACCGGGCGCAATCCGGATATGCTGAAGCCCCTCCTGCAATACGGCTTCGACGGGTTCATCAGCTACGCGGGCGGGCACACGGCGGCTGGGATCCGGTCTGAGTCCGAAAAGGGGCTTCAGTCCGAGGACCCCGCGTTGATGATACAGGAGCTGAAGGGACAGGGAGATGCCGCCAACGGCAGGCCTTTCAGCAGCGGCAAGGGGAAGGGCATTGAGCTGATATGCCAAAAGTTCGGCGTCGCGCGGGAGGACACCATCGCCTTCGGCGACAGCGTGAACGATGTGGAGATGATGCGCGCCGTTGGCACGGGCGTGTGCATGGGCAACGGCGCGAAAGCCCTGCAGGATCTGGCGGATGTGGTTTGTCCGCCTGTTAATGAAAACGGGCTGATGTGGGCGTTCGCAAAACTGCACCTTATGTAGCCTGTAATCAAAAAAAGGAGTGGTAGCAATGAGGAAGAGTCATGGGAAATGGGGCTTTGCCGCGGTGTTCGCGGCCGTGCTGGCGTTTGCGGCCGCGGCCTGCGCCAGCGCCCCCAACGTCGATGTGGAGGCGTCGATCAAGGCCGCGGAGGGCATGACGCTCGCCGAGCTGGAGGCCGCCGCGAAGGCCGAGCTGGAGGCCAACCCCGGCGAGAACTTCAACGCGGACTCCCTGACCAGCGGCGTCAAGAAGGCCCTGGCGAAGTTCGAGAAGAAGTACCCCTGGGCGGCGGGGCGCACCACCTACAACAGCAAGAAGGGCAGCGAGTACCAGCCCAAGCTGAGCGCCGCGCAGAAGGCAGGCAGCTACATCGCCGACTTCGTGATGCTCCAGGACGCCTCCTTCCTGAAGAACGCCATGCTGGACACCGGGTTCCTGCTGAGCTACGTCCCCAGGGGCGAGGGGTTCGGCATCGCCCCGGAGGACCAGAACCCGCTGGTGGGCGTCACCTTCAGCAAAATCTTCATCTACGACCACACGAAGGCGGGCCTTGATCAGCTCAAGAACGTCTGGCAGATGACCGGCGCGGACGGCGTGAACCTGAAGGGCCTGCACAACGTCTCCTTCCAGAGTCCCCTGGGCGAGGATGTCAACATGAATTTCCTCATCATGCTGACCAGCGAGAGCTCCTGTCAGCGCCTGGCGGCCGCGTACAAGAGCTATTTCGGCAAGGACTGCGACCCCGCCGCGGAGGGCTACAACAACATCGGATTCAAGTTCATCGCGGAGTTCATCAAGAACGTCGGCTACTGGCACGCCTCCGATACCCGCGAGATCAAGGCGCTCAACACCTACGCTGACGACGGGCGGATCGTCTTTGCGGGGCTCAACAAGCTGAAGGATTACGAGTATCACAAGGACGAGTACAAGGGGACGGATAAGTACTACGCGAAGACCGTCGCCGCCGCGGGCTGGAACACGGAGGTCGAGGGGTTCGACGGCTTCATCTATAACATGTGGACCCTGATCCCGCGCACCGCGCGCCTGCCCTATACCGCCTGTCTCTTTGTCCGCTACCTGCTCACGGAGGAAGGCTTTAACGCCGGCTGGGGCGGAATTATGGGATACTACTCCGGCAACCAGGCCGTCCCCACCATGCCCGGTGACCCCGGGAACGGCGTCCCCGGAGACCCGGCGCTCGCCGTCTGGAAGGAGCATTGCATCGTCGAGAACGTGGACTTCCTCGACTCGGCCTATCGCTCCGTGGTGAAGTTCATCAATATGCAGATGGCCAGCCGCTAGGGGGCCACACAACGAATTTGAGCCGCCTCCCCCGGAGGCGGCCGTTTCCCCTTTAAAGGAGGGGCGTTCATGGAAAAGCTCAAGTCATATTATTCCAAGCCGGCGAACCTCATCACGGCCATCTTTCTGGTCCTGCTGCTGCTGGCGGTCGTCCTGCCGCTGGGGACCCTGCTGGTGGGGTCCTTCACCGTCAACGGCAACCAGGAGGCAATCTGGATTGGCGATGAAGCCGCCGACGGCGACTGGACCTTCCATCACTGGACCGAGCTGTTGACGAGCCAGGAGTTCGACTACGCCAGCACGAAGTTCTGGATTCCCCTGGGGCAGTCCGCCCTCATGGCCCTCATCGCCTGCGGGGTGGCCGTGCTGTTCGGCGGGGTGGTGGCCTGGTT
>JAFUYV010000044.1 GCA_017476945.1 Fretibacterium sp. | reverse complement strand
GGCGCGATGCTCCGTCTACCCCGTGCGCCCGTCCCAGTGCCGCCTGTTCCCCTTCTGGCCTGAGCTGCTGCGCTCCCGCGAAATGTGGGAGCTTTACGCTGCGCGCTGTCCCGGCATGAACGAGGGACCGCTCCTCTCTCCCGCTGAGATCGAGGCGTGGGTGCGCTCCGCCGGGGAGTGAGCAAAACTATCAAAGCTAATGTAAAATTGTTTTTTATGGTCGAGGATGTTATACTGTAGGGAGCAAAATTGGAGGAAGTGTTTATCATGTCGATGACCCTCTCATCCATCAAAGACCAGATTATCTCCTATAAAGGACAGCTTGTCCGTTGCCGCACCTCCAAGGGGCGCAATAGAATCGAGGAACGGGAGGGCGTCGTCCTGGACGTCTATCCCAAGCTCTTCACCGTTTACGATAAGTCGAGGGCCAGCACCATCTCCTTCAGTTACGCGGAGGTCCTGACCCACGAGGTTGAGCTCGAGGTCCTGCAATGACAAGAGAGTGACAAGAAGAGTGATGAAAATGATAAGTTTCAACGTCCCGCCGTTCGTCGGCACCGAGATGGGATACATCCAGGACGCTGTCCGCGAACATAAGATCAGCGGCGACGGCAAGTACACGAAGAAGTGCGATCAATGGCTGGAGGAGCACACTGGCGCAAAGAAGGCCCTCCTCACCACCTCCTGCACCCACGCCACGGAGATGGCGGCGCTCTTGGCCGGTATTGGCCCTGGCGATGAGGTGATCATGCCGTCGTACACCTTCGTGTCCACCGCCAACCCCTTCGTGCTGCGCGGGGCGACGGTGGTCTTCACGGACATCCGGCCCGATACGATGAACCTTGACGAGAAGCTCATCGAGCCGGCCATCACGGAGCGGACGCGGGCCATCGTGCCCGTCCACTACGCCGGTGTCTCCTGCGAGATGGACACCATCATGGAGATCGCGCGCCGGCACAACCTCCGCGTCATCGAGGACGCGGCCCAGGGGCTCATGAGCGCTTATCATGGCAAAGCCCTGGGGACCTTCGGGGACTATGGCTGCTACAGCTTCCACGAGACGAAGAACTGCTCGATGGGGGAGGGCGGCGCCATCCTCCTCAACCGGGAGGACGAGGTGGAGCCCGCTGAAATCGTCCGCGAGAAGGGGACGAACCGGAGCAAGTTCTTCCGGGGACAGATCGACAAGTACACGTGGGTGGACATCGGCTCGTCCTACCTACCCAGCGAGCTGAACGCGGCCTACCTCTACGGACAGCTCGAGGCGGTGGACGTCATCCAGAATGACCGGATGAGCTCGTGGAACCGATATTACAGGGAGCTCCATCCCCTGGCTGACGCGGGGCGGATTGAGCTTCCCGTCGTGCCGGAGGGCTGCGTCCACAACGCCCACATGTTCTACCTCAAGGCGCGGGACCTGGACGAGAGGACGCGCCTCATCCAGCACCTGAGAGAGCGTGGCGTCTACGCCGTGTTTCACTACGTGCCGCTCCACTCCTCGTCGGCGGGGCGGAGGTTCGGCCGCTTCCACGGGGAGGACCGGTACACGACGCGGGAGAGCGAGCGCCTGGTGAGGTTGCCGTTGTACTTCGGCCTGACGGAGGAGGACCATCACACAGTCTGCGACGCCGTCCGGGAATTTTATCGTAAGTCTTGAACGCCGAATCATGGGCGCTGAGCCGTTAAACGAGGGCGGCAGGAAGGTCTCCTTCGTCATCCCGTGTTATCGCTCCGAGCAAACCCTGGGGGCCGTCGTGGACGAGATTATCGACGCCATGAGCGCGAGGCGGGAAACGTTCAAGGAAACGTTGGAGATTATCCTGATTGACGACTGCTCACCGGACGGGACCTTGTCGGTCATCCGTGAGCTTGTCCGCAGGCATCCGTTCATTCGGGGCGTCGGCCTTGCCCGGAACTTTGGCCAGCACGCGGCCATCATGGCGGGCCTGGCGATGGCGGAGGGGGACGTTATCGTCTGCCTGGATGACGACGGCCAGTCCCCGGCGGACGAGGTGTCGAAGCTCCTCGACAAGCTGGACGAGGGCTACGACATCGTCTTTGCGGATTATCCGGAGAAGAAGGAGTCCCCGTTCCGGCTGTGGGGCAGCAGGGTCAACGACAGGATGACGGTCAGCCTGCTCAACAAGCCGAAGGACATCGCCCTGAACAGCTTTGTGGCCTTCAATCGGATGGTCGCCGACGAGCTGTTGAGGTATAAGGGGGCGTTCCCTTATCTGGCGGGGCTGATGCTGAGGACGACGCGGAACGTCGCCAACGTCACGGTGCGCCACCGGGAGCGGATGAGCGGAAAATCGGGCTACACCTTCGGGAAGCTGCTGGGCCTGTGGCTGAACGGCTTCACCGCGTTCTCGATAAAGCCCTTGCGCTGGGCGGCGTTCATCGGGACAGCCTTCGCCTTTGCCGGGTTCGCGTTGCAGTTCTATTACATGGCGCGGAAGCTCCTGTTGCCGCAGATCCCCGAGGGATGGACCTCGATTATCGCCCTCATGATGTTCTTCAATGGGGTGATATTGATCGTTCTGGGGCTGATTGGCGAGTACGTGGGGCGCATCTACCTGTCCGTCAGCGCCACGCCGCAGTACGTCATCCGGGAGGTTATAACATGAGTTCTGTCCCTGGGGAGGACCTTGCGAGGATTCGGCGCCGCCGTCTGAGCGCTGAAGGGGCCGGGGCGCTCGGTGCGGCTGGATATTTTCGCGCGGGACCGCTGGGGGCGGTGTTACAACCTTGAGCTTCAGAGGGCGCGTCGAGGTCCACGATGACGGAGGAGGAGTTTCTGTCCCGGATGCGGGCTTTTTAATCGTGATTTTCACCCTATCCGGCACGAACCAACTGCACCTGGGAAAGGATGGAGGACATGACCTCTGAGACAGGAAACAATCGAAAGCTGATGATTTTATGCGCGTTCCTCGCCGCGTACGTCGCGCTGTTCTGCTGGCTAGGGGTGTACGCCTGGCCGCAGTCGGACGACTGGGGGATGGCCTTCAACTCGCGGGAGTACGGCTTCT
>JAFUYV010000043.1 GCA_017476945.1 Fretibacterium sp. | reverse complement strand
TCTCCGCGCCCAGGCGCAGGGCCATGCGCGCCCCGTCCATCGCGACGTTGCCGCCCCCAAAGACCGCCACGCGCCTGGCCGGGAACATCGGGGTGTCCGCATGCTCCACGTCGTAGGCCTTCATCAGGTTCGCGCGGGTCAGGTATTCGTTGGCGCTGAACACACCGATGAGGTTCTCGCCCTCGATCTTCAGGAACTTCGGCAGGCCCGCACCCGTCCCGATGAACGCGGCGTCGAACCCCTCGCGGTCCAGGAGCTGCTCCAGCGTCTCCGTGCGGCCCACCAGGAAGCTCGTCTTGAACTCCACGCCCATCTTCTTGAGGTTCTCAACCTCCTTGGACACGATCTCCTTCGGCAGACGGAACTCCGGGATGCCATAGACCATGACGCCGCCCGTCTTCTGGAACGCCTCGAAGACCGTGACGCTGTGGCCCGCCCGGCGGGTGTCCGCCGCGACGGTCAGCCCCGCGGGGCCGGAGCCGATGACGGCCACGCGCTTGCCCGTGTCCGGCGCGGGCTGCGGGACGGTGATCTGGTTATTGGCCCGCTCCCAGTCCGCCACGAAGCGCTCCAGGCGTCCGATGGCGACGGCCTTCTCCGGGGATTTGAACATCTTGCCCACGGTGCAGAAGCTCTGACACTGCTTCTCCTGCGGGCAGACGCGGCCGCAGATGGCGGGCAGGAGGTTCGTGGTCTTGATGGTGTCCACCGCGCCCTTGAAGTCGCCCTTCTGGATGTGGGCGATGAAGTCCTTGATGGGCACGCCCACGGGGCAGCCCTTTGTGCAGGGCGCGCCGCCGCAGCCCAGGCAGCGCTCCGCCTCCACGCGGGCCTGCGTCTCCGTGTAGCCCAGAGCGACCTCGCCCATCTCGCGGGCCCGCTTGATGGGATCACGGGACGGCATCTCCTGGGCGGGGATCGTTCCCCTGTCCTTGGGTGTCAGCGTCTTGCCTTGAATTTCGGCCCAGGTCTTTTCGGCCTCCTGGTTAAGCATCTCCGTCGTCTTGTGCTCGGACATGGTTACGCACCCGCCTTTCCGTTGGTCAGCCCGATGCGGCACACGTGGTCCTTCTCCTTTTGATAGTCCGCCTGCTCGCGGTCGCGGAAGGCGCGCATACGCTGCATCATGTTGTCGAAATCGACCTTGAAGCCGTCGAACTCCGGCCCGTCAACGCAGACGAACTTCGTCTCACCGCCGACGCTGACACGGCAGCAGCCGCACATGCCCGTGCCGTCGATCATGATCGTGTTCAGCGACACGGTGGTGGGGACGTTGAAGGGCCGCGTGGTCGCGACGCAGAACTTCATCATAATGGGGGGTCCAATGGCGACAACCTCGTTGGGCATGGAGTAGCCGCCCTTGGCCTCGCAGATCTCCTTCAAGGGCTCCGTCACGAGGCCCTTGCGGCCGTAGGAACCATCGTCCGTCACGACGATGAGCTCGTCGGAGGCCTTCTTCATCTCCTCCTCGAAGATCACGAGATCCTTCGTCCGGGCGCCGATGATGGCGATGACGTGGTTCCCGGCGTTGTGGTGAGCCTGGACGATGGGATGCATGGGCGCGACGCCGATGCCGCCGCCCACACAGACGACCGTCCCGACCTTCCCAATTTTCGTGGGGCTGCCCAGCGGCCCGACGATGACGGGGATGTTGTCGCCCACCTCGAACTGAGCGAGCTTCATCGTCGTGGCCCCGACGGTCTGGAACACGATGGCGATCCAGCCCTCGTCCGCATTGGCGTCCGCAATGGTCAACGGGATCCTCTCACCATAAGTCTCATCCACCTGGAAGATGATGAACTGTCCGGCCCGACGGTTCCGGGCGATCTCAGGAGCCGTTACCTTGAAGTAGTAGACATCCTGACCCCTCTCCTCATCGTGAGAGAGCCGCCTCTTCTCCAAAATCTTATGCAAAGCCAAGTTCCCCCTCTAACATAGGATACAACACCAATCGTCCTGTATGATAAGTCATTTTTCCTCAGAAAACAAGGCGGGCAGAGAAAATATGTTAAGATAGGGGAACGTTTTTATGGGGAGGAATTTGCCATGAACGGCACGCTGGAAAAGATACGAGGCTTTGCGCAGGGGTACGAGCCGGAGCTGGTCGCGCTGCGGCGGGATTTTCACAGGCATCCGGAGCTGTCCTGGGAGGAGTTCAAGACAACGGACCGCATCGAGGAAGAACTGGGGAAGATCGAGGGCGTCAAAGTTCTGCGCCGGGGATTCGGCGGAGGGGACAGCGGCCTGACGGCGGAGATCGCGGGCAAAAAGACGGGCGCAGGGACGGGTAGGTGCGTGGCGCTCCGGTCGGATATCGACGCGCTGCCCGTCCAGGAGGAGAACGACGTGGAATACCGGTCTCAGACGGACGGGGTGATGCACGCCTGCGGGCATGACGGACACATGGCGGGGCTCATCACGGCCGCCCGCATCCTGTCGCAACTTCGGGAGGAGTTCAGCGGGACGGTGCGCCTCGTCTTTGAGCCGGCGGAGGAGTCCGGTGTCCGCGGGGGCGCGAAGGTCCTCGTGGAGGAGGGGGCGCTGGACGGCGTGGACGCGATCTTCGGGCTCCACCTCTTCACGACCTACCCGGCGGGCCAGGTGCTCTACCGCAGCGGGCCCTGCATGACCTCGGCCGACGGCTGGGACCTCGTCATCACGGGCAGGGGGGGGCACGGCTCCGCGCCGGAGCTGGCCATCGACCCGACCATCGCCGCCTTCATGTTCGGCAGCGCGGTCCAGACGCTCATCTCCCGCGAGACCTCTCCGCGGGAGACGGCCGTCATCAGCGTCACCAGCATCGAGACCTCCAGCAAAACCCGCAACATCATCCCTGAGAGCGTCAAACTGATGGGCGCCACGCGCACCCTGGGCGGCGAGCTTCAGGACCGGCTGGAGGCGGCCATGCGGCGCATCGTCTCCGGCATCGCCCAGACCACGCGCTGCACGATGGAGCTGGACTACCGGCGCTTCTATCCCGCCGTCATCAACGACCCCGCGCTTACGGAAATCCTGAAGGACGCGGCCCTTGGACTCTTCGGGCCGGAGGCCGTGAAGGAGGCCCCGCTGAACATGGTCTCGGAGGATTTCAGCTTCTACGGCGCGGTGGTCCCCGCCACCTTCGCCCAGGTGGGCGTCGGCGACCTCAGCCGTCCGGCAACGTGCTGCCCGCATCATTCCGCCACCTTTGACCTCGACGAATCGCAACTGTGGCGCGGCGCGGCCCTGCACGCCGGCTTTGCCCTGAGCTTCCTGAACAAGGCGTAATCCCCGCCGGCCGTGAACCTCGCCGTCCTTGATTTTGAGACCAACGGTTGCGCCGGAGCCTCCGTGCTCTCCGCCTCGTCGATCATCTTTGACGAGGCAGGGCATATCTTGGATATCTTCAACCGTTTTTACCTTCCTGTGGAGCCCTTCAATCCCTGTCTCACCCGCGTTCATGGCCTGACGCCGGGCCGTCTGCTGGCCGTGCGCAAGGCTCTCTCCGCCGATTACTCTCCCTGGTTCATTGAGGACTGGACGGAGCTGGCAGCGTTCTGGGAACAATGGGACATCGCCGGGACCGTCATCCACAACGCGCGTTTCGACATGGCCTTTCTGCCGGAGGCGGTCCAGGCTCTCCTTCCTTGCTGGTGCTCCATGCTGGGGCTGACATCCCTCTGCGCCCTGCCGCAGAAAAAAGGAAGAAGGGGGAGATACAAGTGGCCAAGGCTGGGGGAGGCGGTGGACGTCCTCTGCAACGGCCCCGCAGCGCTGGCTCCCCCGGAGGCGGTGCGGCAGATGGAGGAGGCCATGGGGCAGAGCCCGGCGCACGTCTCTCTGGCGGACTGTTTTGAACTCTACCGGATCACCACCCGCGTTCAAAACCACCATCCAAAGCTGATTTGTTTCAAGCCTTTAAACCTGGGATTTCGCACGCCGCGCCTGCCTTCAGGTCCAGCCCCGGAAGGGCTCTCTCCGTGCCGCGACGCCGCCACCCGCCTCCTGCTGGACTTCGACCGGCGGCTGAGGAAGCTGGCCGGGGCATAGGGAGCAAAGGACGAGAGGAAAGAAGGGATGCGCCGCGGCGCATCCCTTCTCGTTTGTTGTTCGTATGTCCGGCGCTCACGAGCGGATCACGCCTGGGAAGCCGCCGGGCCTCCCTTCAGGGTCTCGCCCTCGCTGGCCGCGACCACCGCGCAGACCGCCGCGTCGCCCGTGATATTCAGGACTGTACGCGCCGCGTCGAGGACCGCGTCGATCCCCGCCACCAGGGCGACGCCCTCCATGGGCAGCCCCACGCTCGTGAGCACCATCGTCAGCATGATGAGCCCCGCGCCCGGGACGCCTGCCGTCCCGACGGAGGCCAGGGTCGCCGTCACGACGATGCCGAGCTGCATCTGGAAGGTCAGAGGGATGTTAAAGGCCTGAGCCACGAAGAGGGCGCACACACCCTGATAGAGCGCCGTGCCGTCCATGTTGATCGTCGCGCCAAGCGGCAGGACAAAGGAGCTGATGCCCTCGGAGACGCCGAAGTTCTCGCGAACGTTGGACAGGGTTATCGGCAGGACCCCGGCGCTGGAGCGTGTGACAAAGGCCGTGATGGCGGCCTCCTGGATGCCCTTGAAGTACCACATGGGGGAGCGCTTGCAGAAGACGGCGATCATCCCGGAGTAGACCAGCGCCGCGTGGATGATGCAGCCAAGGTACACCGCCGCGATGACCTTGGCGAAGGGGGCCAGGATGGACGGGCCGAACTTTGCCGCCGTGAGGGCGATGAGCGCAAAGATGCCGTAAGGCGCCAGACTCATAACGATGTGGGTCACAGAATACATGACCTCGGCGACGTTCTCAAAGAAGTCCGCAACCTTGCGCCCCTTCTCGCCCGCCATGACGCAGGCGCCGCCGAAGAACAGGGCGAAGATGATAATCTGGAGCATATTGGCCTGCACCATGGACTCCAGGGGGTTGGAGGGGAAGATGTCCGCGATGACTTCCAACAGAGGTTTAGCTTCCTTCGTGGCCGCCTGGAGCCCAGCGGGGATGTTCATGCCGCCGCCAGCATTGATGATGTTGCCCATCAGCAGGCCGATGACGATAGCCACGGCCGTCGTAGCCATATAGAGCACCAGCGTTTTGACCCCGATCCGTCCCAGCTTCTTCACGTCACCCAGGGAGGCTGCGCCCGCCACCAGCGACGCGAACACCAGCGGGACGATGAGCATCTTCAGCAGCTTCAGGAAGACGTTGCCGATCATGTTCAGGAAGGGCATCACGTATTCGCTCAGGACGGGGGAGCCCGGCACGAGCGGCCCCACCGCAAAGCCAAACACGATCCCCGCAACAAAGCCGATGGTGATCTTCCACAACAGGGACATTCCTTTCCTTTCGCTCACAACACTCACTCCTTGTCGTAAGATGACGGCCGGACGGCCGGTTAACTTTATTTTACAACAAATCTTTCACTTTTGCCCTTCCAGTCCCCAATCGTCCGCCGCGCGATAAAAATCCGGGGAACGGCGAGAGCCGCTCCCCGGATACCATACCACTTTTTCCGTGAGGAATTACTCCCCGAAGTGCTGGTCCTTGAAGGCCTCAGCGAAGGGGTTGTAGGACAGCGCGTCCTCATCGAGGAGGACCTCACGCTGCGGACGCTGGCCACGACGGCCACCCTCCTTGCCCTCCGCTTGCTTCTTGGGCTGCGGCTGAGACTCGCCGGAGCCACAGCGGCGTGCTCCTCGTGCTTCTCCTCCACCGCCGGCGCCTCAAGGGCGCTGAGGGAAAGGCGCATCCTGCGCTGGCCGGGGTTGACCTCGATCACGCGGGCCAGGACCTCCTGCCCCTCCTTCAGGACGTCGCCCGGCTTCTCCACGCGCTTGGAGCTGAGCTGGGAGATGTGGATGAGGGCCTCTACCCCCTCCTCGACCTCGACGAAGGCGCCAAACTCCGCCAGGCGCACAACCTTGACGTTGATGTCCTGCCCCACGGTGTAGCGCTTGTCGATCTCACGCCACGGGTCGTTGAGCTGCTTGTAACCCAGGCTGATGCGGCGCTTCACTGTGTCCACGTCCAGCACCAGCACCTCGATCTCCTGCCCCTTGCGGAACACGTCGCGCGGCTTCTGAATGCGGGCCCAGCTGATGTCGCCGATGTGGACAAGGCCCTCGATGCCGGGCTCCAGCTCCACGAAGGCGCCAAACTCCGTCAGGTTGGTGATCGCGCCCTTCATGACGTCGTCCTTGTGGATGCGCTCGCCCACCGTGTTCCACGGGTCACCCTCCACCTGCTTGATGCTGAGGGAAATGCGGTCCTTCTCCTTGTCGATGCCGATGACCTTGACCGTCACCTTGTCGCCCTTCTTGTAGAGGTCACGGATGCGGACGTTACGCTTCCAGGTGATCTCGCTCACGTGGACCAGGCCATCCATCGCGCCGATGGTCACAAAGACGCCGAAGTCGGTGATGCTGCTGACCTCGCCCTCGATGACGTCGCCCTCGTGGACTTCCTCATAGAACTTGGCGCGCTGCTCGGCGGCCTCCTTCTCCACGAGGTCTTTGCGGGAGAACACCAGGCGGTGCTTCCTGCGATCCCTCTCCAGAGGCTTCACCTCAAACTCCTGGCCGATGAAGTTCGCCAGGTTGACGCCCCGGCCGTTGCCGGAGAGGTGCGAGATGGGGATGAAGCCCTCCAGGCCGCAGCACTCGACCATCAGGCCGCCCTTGACCTTGCGGAGCCCCTTGACCAGGAGCGTCTCGTTCTGGGCTGCCTTTTCCTCAAACTCGGCCCAGCGGCGATCGAACTCGTGACGCCAGCGGCTGAGAAGAAGCTGCGCTTCCTCGCCCTCGCGGACGTTGATGACCTCAACATCAATCTCATCGCCCGCCTTGGGCTTCTCCACGTCCTCAACCAGGACGCGGTGCGTCCACTCCTTCGCAGGAAGGATCCCCTCGCACTTGAAGCCGACATCGACCAGCCAGCCGTTCTCCGTCTCCTCGATGACGGTGCCCGTGCGGATGTCGCCCTTGCGAAGACGGCCTGTGCTGTCCAGATACTGGTCCAGCATGTCCTGCATCGTCTCGCCCTCCTGAGCGGCGGACTCCTGCCCTTCACCCTGCACTGCCTGCTCCAGCTCCACGGTGTTCATTTCCTGATCCATAACCCATATCCCCCTTGTTGACTGCCTACATGCTCGCAATTTTACTGCTTATATCCTTGATAAGCCACTCGGGCGTACTCGCCCCCGCGGCAATACCAATCCTGCCTCTATTATCGAACCATCCGCGGCTCTCCTCCAGCTCCCCGGCGTCCTCCACCCAGAGGACATCCAGGCCGCTGGCCTCCGCGATGTCGCGGAGCTTGCCCGTGTTGGCGCTGGCCCGCCCACCGATGAGGACCACCCCGTCCACATGCCCCACAAGGGCACGCACCGCCTCCTGGCGCTCCACCGTCGCCTTGCAGATGGTGTTGCACACGTGCAGCTCCCCCGCCCGGCGCACCAGCGCGCCCGCCACGGCGGCCAGGCGTTCCTCCCTCTGCGTTGTCTGAGAGATGAGGGCAACCTTCCCCCGCCTGGGCAGGGCCTCCGCCCCGGCCTCGTCCGCCACGACATCCAGCGTGACCGCGGAGCCGTTCACGTGCCCCATAATCCCACGGATCTCGGGGTGGTCCCGGTCGCCCAACAGGACGATGTGGTACCCCTGTTCCGAGAGGACGCTGGCCAGCTCCTGCGCCCGGCTGACGAAGGGGCAGGTCGTCTCCTCGACCTTCGCGCCCTTGTCCCGCAGGGCCTTCAGCACGGCCCGCGACTCCCCATGCGCCCGGATGAACACCCTCGCCCCGGCGGGGACCTCCGTCTCGCTCTGCGCGACCCTCAGCCCCATCGCCTGAAGCCGCTCCACCTCCTGAGGGTTGTGGATGGGCAGGCCAATCGTCCAGACATTGGGCTCGCCGCGCTCCAGTGCGCCGCGGATGGCGTCCACCGCGCGCTTCACGCCGAAACAGAACCCCGCATGGTCGGCCATGACGATCTCCTTCATGACACCGCAGCCTCCCTCCACCCCGCGCATCCCGCGGCGCGCGCGCCGCCCTCCAGGTGGGACAGCGCCGCGTCCACGACCTCCTCAACAAGCCGGGGGCCGGTCGAAACAGAGATATCATACCACAAGGCGGGCTCAAATTTGCTGAACCACGTCATCTGCCTGCGGCAAAACGCGCGGGTCCGGGCCACGGAGGCCTCCAGGGCCTCATCGAGCCCTATCCGTCCCCGGCGCCAGGCCGCAAGCTCGCGGTAGCCCAACCCCTGCATGGGGGGAAACCGCTCGTCGAAACCATGCTCGATCAACCACGAGACCTCCTCAGGAAAGCCGGAGGCAAACTCGTCCTCCAGGCGAACGGCGATGCGCTGGAAGAGCTCCGCCCGCGGGCGGGTCAGGGCGATGTAGAGGACGTCGAGCCCGAAGTCCAGCTTCTCGCCCTCCGCGTAGAGCCGCGAGGGCGGCGTCCCCGTCAGCTCCCATATCTCCAGTGCGCGGGAGACGCGGCGAACATCGTTGGGGTGAAGGCGCTCCGCCGTCACGGGGTCCAGGACGGCCAGCCGCTTGTGGAGGGCCTGCGCCCCCTCAAGGGCCGCCAACTCCTCGTAGCGGCGCCGGACCTCCGGGTCGTGGGGGAGCGAGGCGTTCATGGAGGCGTGGAAGAGCGCGTTGTAATAGAAGGGGGTCCCCCCCACGAAGACGGGAACGCGGTCACGAGCCGCCACACGACGCACCGCGCGCGCCGCCGCCTCCACAAAGGCGGAGGCCGAGAAGGGCTCGTCTGGGTCCGCGATGTCGATCAGATGATGAGGGATCTCCCGCCGGACGGCAGCGGACACCTTGTCCGTGCCCACATCCATGTAGCGATAAACCTGGCGGGAGTCAACCGAGATGAACTCCGCCGGGGGCAGGCCCCTGGCGTTCAGCCTTTCCGCGATATCCAGACTCAGCGCCGTTTTTCCAACGGCCGTCGGCCCAATCAGGGCGATAACGGGCTGCCGCTCCCCGCGGGAGACACTGGCGGCCCCTTCGGCGTAGCTCATCCAGTCAACCTCTTCAGAAGATAAAAACAACCGTGGTGAGTATAGCACAAATCGCGAAAAATCCGCAAAAAATTTAGCCCCCTAGCGCGCCTCCTTCCCCTCGAGCAGGGGGATGCAGCTCCTAGCGTTCCTCAGCCTGGCGTAGCCCAGCGCGTCGCGCCCGGTCCTGTCGATCAGGGACGCGCTTGCTCCGGCGTCCAGCAGCGCCCGCACAGCAGGGGCGTTGCCGCTCGCCGCCGCGACCATCAGGGGGGTCGTCCCT
>JAFUYV010000042.1 GCA_017476945.1 Fretibacterium sp. | reverse complement strand
GCTCAGAACACCAGCTGCACCAGGAGCATGTAGCAGGCTGTCCCGCCCACGATGCTGAGGAGCGTGTTGCGCCGCCACAGGTGGAGCAGCGCCACCGCCGCGCACGCGATGAACTCCGGAGCGCCATGGGGAGCCTCGAGGGGGGCGACCCCGCGCAGGCAGTAGACCACCAGCATCCCCATGATGGCGTAGGGCAGGACGCGGCCGAGGTAGAGGATGACCGGCGGGGTCCTGCGTCCGAAGGTCAGGAACGGCAACGCCCTGAGCAGGAGCGTCACCGCGCCGCAGACCACGATGAGGAGCAGCGCGTGGAGGTCGTGGCTATTCATAGACGACGACCTCCAGTCTAGGCCGCAGGAGCAGCAACGCCCCCGTGATGGCCAGCATCGCGGGGATGAGAAAGTTCTCCCGGCCGAAGAGCAGCAGGCAGGCCAACGTCGCGCCGAAGCCCGTCAGCGCGGACAGGTGGTTCCTCACGCTCAGCCACTGGTCAACGCAGATCGTGACGAACAGCGCCGTCAGGGCGAAGTCGATGCCCTCCGTGTTGAAGGGGATGACGGGCCCCAGCAGGCCGCCGATGACGGAGCCGCCCACCCAGTAGGCCTGGTCGAGGAGCGACACGAGGAAGCAGTAGCGGTGGTAGCGCCGCCTGTCCTCACCCTCCCCGCTGCTGCACACCAGCGAGTAGGTCTCGTCCGTCAGGGCGTAGACCATGTAGAACTTCTTCGCCCCCGCGCCCCGGTAGCGGTCCACCATCGAGATGCCGTAGAACAGGTGGCGCGCGCTGACCATCAAGGTCGCCAGGGCCGCCGTCACGAGCGACGCCCCGCCCGAGATTAGGTCCACGGCGACGTACTGCATGGCGCCGGAGTAGATGATGACGCCCATCCCGAAGGCCCACCATGGGCCGTAGCCCTTCGTGCTGAGGAGGATGCCGAACCCGATCCCCAGCACGACGTAGCCCGTCATGATGGGCAGCGTGTCGGCAAAGGCTCGCCTCACGTCCTTCATGAGCCCGCCCCTCATGACCGCCCGTTCCCCCGCCTGGTCATGCGAAGAGTCCGGCGATGGCGGAGACCGTCCGTTTCAGGTCGGCGTGGGTGGTGTTGACGCACAGGTCGTAGTTCAAGCGGTCGCCCCAGGTCTGGCCCGTATAGAACTCGTAGTACTTCGCGCGGTCCTTGTTCACGTCGAGGATATGCTGTTTCAGCTCCTTGTCCGTCATCCCCTCGGCGTCCTTCCCCTTCTCGCGGCAGCGGGCGATCTTGCTCTCCATGTCCGCGTAGATGAAGAGGCGGAACGGCGACTGCTCCCGCAGGATGTAGTCCGCGCAGCGCCCGACGATGACGCAGTCCGACTTCTGGGCCATCTCGCGGATGATGTTGTGCTGCTCCTGGTAGATGGCCTGGCCCTGGTCCCACACGGGGCTGAGCAGGGGCATGTGGAAGCTCCGGCCCACGTGGATGGGGAACGGCGCGATGGGACGGCGCTCCACGATCTGATGGACGTACTCCTCCGACAGGGAGGTCCTCTTCGCGATCTCCGAGACGATTTCGCGGTCGTAGTAGGCGAATCCGAGCTCCTCCGACAGGCGGCGTCCCACCTCTCTCCCGCCGCTTCCGAACTCCCGGCCGATGGTGATGATCCTGTTCATGGCGTTACCTCCTGCTATCGAATCTCAGTCGCCCTAATTATAAATCATTTTGTCACAACGGGCCTGGGCCGGTATAATTTAGGCGTGTGGGTTCCTACTGATTTATGTCGCGTGTTTATTTTGCGTGAAAACGAAAGGGGAATGGGATGATGTGGATTCTTCTGGCATTCGTGGCGTTTACGGTCTTCCTCCTGGGGCTTCTCCAGTGGGCGCGAAGCGGTGCCGGCATCTGGCAGATATTCACCCTCCGGCGGCGGGAGAGGGCCCTCAGCGGTGAGGAGAGGGAGAAGGCCAAGGGCGAGATACGGCGGCTGGAACGCTCGTCGGACCGCGCGCTGCTGGCGAGCTTCAGGATGCTGGGCTTCCTGGCGCTGGGGATCTGGGTGGTGCTGCTGGTCATCATGGTCATAAATTTTCTGGGCATGGGCAACTGGATGGACAATCACCTGAACACGCTCTCCCTGCGGGCCCGAAGCTACTGGAACACCGGCCTGCCCGACAACGGTCCCCAGAGCACCCCGGAGCGCCAGAACATCCTGCGGAACATGGGGGTCAACCTGAGAAAGTGACCCGCCGTCATGGGGGAATGGCCGAGGTCCGCACCCGACCCTGGCCGGACAGAATCAGGTAGTGCGCGTCCCCCCGTGCGCCCGTCACCTCGAGGGTCAGTGCTGGGGTGAAGGTCCCCCACTGCGGGGAGTAGAGCGAGGAAGGTCCCGTGCGGGCCCGTCGCTGAAAGGAGCAGCCCTCCGAGGCGTCCAGCCCCTCGGCCTCCCCCGTTTGTTTCCAAGTGACCGTGAGACGGCGGGGCTCCACCTCCAGCGAGAAGGACATCCCCGTCCGGTCCGAGCGGGCGAGAAAACTGTAGAGCCAACGCATGGCCCGGTCCGCCTCCCGTTCCCCCGTCCTCCGACCCCACGCGACAGTGGCCCCCATCGCCCCCATGAGCCCCAGCACGGCGAGGGCGATCAGCGCCTCAACCAGCGTGAACGCGGCGCGGCGGGGGATGAAACGGCGGCCTGGCGCGCTAGAAGACGCGATCCCCATCCTGTACCGGCTCATCCGGCCGCAGGAGCACGACGCCCTGAGCCGAATCCGAACCCAGGACGCGGACCTCGCTGGTGACGGAACCAATGTGCAGGGGGTGCAGGTTGACGCAGCAGACGACCTGCCGGCCCACCAGATCCTCCGGCCTGTAGAGCGCCGTTATCTGGGCGGAGGATTTTTTGATCCCCAGCTCCGGCCCCAGATCGATCCTCAGCGCGTAGGCGGGGTGGCGTGATTTGCGGTTCTCCTTCGCCTCGACCACCGTCCCGACCTTCACCTCAACCCTCTCAAAATCCTCGAGCTGTATCACGATGTTCCATTCTCCTCCTTCGCTGTGCAAATTATGATTCCCTTATAGCCTTCTTCTTATTTAAAAAAATTTTTTATTTAAAAAAACTCCATCGTCCAATCAAGTATACCCCTTCTTCCGACAAAGAGTTACAATTATACTTTATTCTATTGTGAAAGGGACGCGGCGATGAGGAAAGAACTGGATTACGTTCGCATTGAGGGGGCCCTTGGGGGCAACCAGGACTGGCTTGAGGAGTGGGACATGAACCGCGGGGGCTGCGCGGCGGTGACGGCGTGCGACCTGTGTATCTACCTGGCCCTGGCCGGGGAGTGCCCGGCGCTCTACCCCTACGACGCCGGCCGCCTGACTCGGCAGGACTTCATCCGCTTCTCCAGCGTCATGAAGCCGTACCTCACGCCGCGTTACCACGGGATCGACTTTCTGGAGATATACCTGTCCGGCTTGGCAGACTACTGGCGGGACGCGGGGTATCGCGGCATGGGGCTGGAGGGGTTGTCGGGCGTTGTGCCCTGCGAGACGGCGGAGGCCGCGATTCGCTCCCAGCTCGACGCGGGGCTGCCCGTTCCCTGTCTGACGCTGAACCATCGGGACCCCGAGCTGGAGGATTTGGAGTGGCACTGGTTCAACCCGGCCGGGTACGAGGAGGCCCTGGACGGACTGAAGGTGGAGGTTGTCACCTACGGTGAGGCCCGGTGGGTGAGCCT
>JAFUYV010000041.1 GCA_017476945.1 Fretibacterium sp. | reverse complement strand
GGTCTTCGACGGGGACATTGTTTAGTGCATGGGTTGAAAAAGAGTTATGCCCTGTTTTGAGAGGAGGGGATCTTGTGGTCATGGACAATTTATCCTGCCACAAGGTTGACGAGATAGAGCCGGCAATCCGAGGAGCCAGGGCGAGTCTCTTGTATCTGCCTACTTATAATCCCGACCTGCACCCGATAGAAAAGATGTGGTCGAAAATCAAAGCGTTTCTTCGAGGACTGGGGTTAAACAACCTTGGAGAGTATGAGGACAGGTTAATGGATGCCGTCCGAAATGCTTTGCATCTGGTTACAGTCGATGATGCGGCAGGGTGGTCCTCTTGCTGTGGCTATTCTCAATATTTATGAGAAATGCTATACCAATAGCATTTTACACTTTCCGGCAAATTTTTTCCAGAGGCACGTAACCGCTGAACAAGACACATGCGGCACGCATACATATTTAAAAGCCTCCCCTGGCACAGGAGAGGCTTGGAGTGTAACGTTTCTCCGGGAGCGGGTGCGCTGTTTAGAGGAAGTTCCCCCTCAGCTCCACCGCATCGGCAACGCGCTGGATGGCCGCCACGTAAGCGGCCCGGCGCATGGTGGCCTTCTTCGCCTGCGACTGGTCCCAGACTCGCTTGAAGTTCTCTCGGATAAGCCGGAGCAAACGCTCGTTGTGCTCTTCCTCTGTCCAAAAGAAGCCCTGAAGGTTCTGCGCCCACTCAAAGTAGGAGCTGATAACGCCGCCGGAGTTCGCCAGGAAGTCCGGCACGATCAGGACGCCCGCATCGTTGAGGATGGCGTCGCCCTCTGGGGTGATGGGGCCGTTCGCCCCCTCAACGATATATTTTGCCTTCACCTTCGGCGCGGTGTCCCTGTTGAGGACGCCCTGCACCGCGCAGGGGAACAGGAAATCACAATCCACAAACAGCACGTCGGACGGGCCCAGCTTCTCGCAGCCATCCAGCGTGACGCCCTCGCGCTCCTTCCTGGAGCGGCCGCAGAGCCGCTCAAAGGCCATATTGACGTCGATACCCTTGGGCGAGTAGTACGTCGCCAGGGAGTCGCTGATGGCAACGACCGTAGCCCCGGCACTGGACAGGTGCTTGGCCGTGAAGCTGCCGACGTTGCCAAACCCCTGGATGGCGACACGCATCTTCGCGGGATCCTTGCCCAGGGCCTTCATCAGCTCCAGCCCACAGGTTGCGGCCCCCAAGCCCGAGGCCTCGTTACGCCCCCTCGCCCCCCAATAGGAGATGGGCTTGCCCGTAAGCTGGGCCGGCTCGATCTGCCCGCGCATCTTGCTGATGGTGTCCATGATCCACACCATCTCCTGGCCGCCCGTGTTCATATCCGGCGCGGGCACGTCCGACCAGCGCCCAATATTGGGGGAGATGCGGGCCGCGAAGGTGCGCGACATGCGCTCCTTCTCCCTCTTTGACATGGAGAACGGATTGCAGGCGATGCCGCCCTTGCCACCGCCATAGGGGATGCCCGCCAATGAGCACTTCCACGTCATAAGCATCGCCAAAGCCTCGCACTCATCCACATTCAGGTCGGCGGCATAGCGGATCCCGCCCTTGGACGGCCCCAGCGCTGTGGAGTGCTGCACGCGATACCCCTTAAACACCCTGAGGGAACCATCGTCCATCTCCACGGGGACGGAGACCTCCAGCCGCCGCTCCGAGTTGCTCAAGATAGCGATCTGGTTCTCGCTGAGGCCCATCTCCTCGGCCGCACCATAGAAGTCCTGCAACGCTGTATTCAACAGCACGTTCTCAGATTTTCTGCGTTCGTTCATCGTCAAGCGCCTCCATAGCATATCAGAACAAAATGTGAGGCTTGCTGTCGCCTCAAGGCGCATATTATAAAACGCGAAAAAAGCTGCTTCAAGTTTTAAAAATTTCTAAATATTTTAAGCAAGAAAAAAGGGGCGGAAGCTCGCCCCCTGAAACAGCGTGAATTGAAATTTACAGGAAGGTCCCGCGGAGCTCCACAACGTCGGCGACGCGCTGGATGGCGGCCATCGTGGCGGCGCGGCGCATCTTAACCTTCTTGGCCTCCGCATAGTCCCACACGCGCCTGAAGTTGTCCTTCATGATGTGGACCAGGCGGTCATTGTACTCCTGCTCCGTCCAGAAGACGCCCTGAAGGTTCTGCGCCCACTCAAAGTAGGAACCGATGACGCCGCCGGCGTTGGCCAGGAAGTCCGGCACGATCAGGACGCCCGCATCGTTAAGGATGGCGTCGCCCTCCGGGGTGATGGGGCCGTTCGCTCCCTCAACGATGTGCTTCGCCTTCACCCTGCCAGCCGTGTCCTTGTTGATAACCCCGTCGCGCGCGCAGGGGAACAGGAAGTCGCAGTCCACGAACAGCACGTCCGCAACCCCCAGTTTCTCGCATCCCTCACAGGAAAACCCATTGAGCAGCCTCTTGGGGTCATTGCGAACCGTCTCGAAGGCCTTGACCAAGTCGATGCCCCTGGGGGAATAATATGTTCCGGTCACGTCGCTGATAGCTACGACCTTTACCCCCGCATCGGCCAGGGTCTTCGCCGTGAAGCTGCCGACGTTGCCGAAGCCCTGGACGGCGGCGGTCATTTTGGCGAGGTCCTTGCCCAGGACCTTCATGGTCTCCAGCCCGCAGGTGGCGACGCCACGGCCCGTAGCCTCGTTGCGCCCCCTGGAACCCCAGTAGGCGATGGGCTTGCCTGTAAGCTGGGCCGGCTCGATCTGACCACGCATCTTGCTGATGGTGTCCATGATCCAAACCATCTCCTGCCCTCCCGTGTTCATGTCCGGCGCGGGCACGTCCGACCACCGGCCGATGTTGGGCGCGATGCGAGCCGCGAAGGTGCGGGACATACGCTCCCTCTCCTTTTTGGACATGGTGAGGGGATCACAGGCAATGCCGCCCTTGCCGCCGCCGTAAGGGATGCCGGCCAGCGAGCACTTCCACGTCATGAGCATAGCCAGGGCCTCGCACTCGTCAATGTCCACCGCGGGGTCATAGCGGAGCCCGCCCTTGGACGGCCCCAGCGCCGTGGAGTGCTGCACGCGGTACCCCTTAAACACCCTGAGGGACCCGTCATCCATCTCCACGGGGACGGAGACCTCAAGCCGCCTCTCGGAGTGGCTCAGAATAGCGATCAGCCTCTCGCTGAGCCCCATTTCATCGGCCGCACCGTAGAACTCCTCCAGCGCCGTATCCAGGAGTACGTTCGTAGCCTTCCTTCGCATCGTCCCAGAATCCGCAGCCACACAAAACACCTCCATATTAAATTAAGTTCACGCTAACAATTTTAAGAAAAGAATATCACAAGCGTGTCTCCCTGAACGGAGGTCTGCTTATGCTGAATAAAGGATAGCATAAAATCAAAAAAAGAGGGAAAAAGAGGTATCTTCAGACTTAGACTTAATATTCAGACTCATTCTCTCCATCATTCAGCTCTCCCTCTTCCCCCTCTGGCTCGTCCCCAGCCAGGAGCGTCACCCTCTGCTCGACCTCCTTCAGCAGCACTTCAGCCTCCCGGACAAGGGCAACTCCCTCCTCAAACACACACAACGCCTCGTCCAGAGGCAGAGGCTCTGACTCCAAGCGCGTCATTATTTCATCCAGATGCTCCAGCTTCTCTTGAAACGACATTGTCTATTCCGCCTCTCCTGTATCGAGGGCCACAGCCCGTCAAAAAAATCCTCCCCATTATCCCATCTTTTCAGGATAATGTGATAAAATCTTAGAGTTGAATTGCAGCGGGCAGGAAGGGGGACCTCCTGTGCGCTTGAAGTTTAAGGGAACAGGAGGAGATTTTGATGTCAAAAGTCTGTCAATGCTGCGGGCGCGGGCCCGCCACGGGGAATGCGGTCAGCCATTCCAATCGCCACACCCGCCGCCGTTGGCTCATCAACCTTCAGAGTGTGCGCGTCGATGCGGGTGACGGTACGACGTTTAAGGTGCGTGTCTGCACGAAATGCCTGAAGTCCGGTTTTGTCAAGAGGGCGGCGGCAACCGCGGGAGCATAGCGCCCAAGGTTTCGGGTATCCGGGGAACCCTTTGGGGTTCCTTTTTTATGTCAAGGCAAAATAATTGGGGGACGTGGGAAAACGTCCCCCGGTAAGTTCACCTCAGGCCTGGATGTTCAAGGAGCCGCCCAACCCCATCGTCTGCAGAAGCTGGGCCATCGTGTCCTGCTGCAGCTCCATGACGTTCTTGACCATGGAGGTCTGCACCGCCGAGGACAAACGAGCCGCGGCCATATCCATAGAGTACCGCGCGATATCGCCAGTGATATCCATTCTCTTTCACCTCCTTCGCGCAGAGTTCCTTATATTTATCGGCAAAAGCCTCCCAAAGTCTGAGGGCCAGGGGGACGAGAACATGATATGATAGTACGCATAGAAGGGGGCCTTGCCTCTGCGCGGTCCCGAAAGGAGCTATATCGACATGGATTGGATCAAGTTCCTTGAGACGGTGATGCTGGTCTGCTTTGGCGCCGCATGGCCCCTGTCGATCCTCAAATCCTGGCGTGCCCGCACGGCGCAGGGGAAGAGCATCGGCTTTCTCGCGGTCATCCTGATTGGCTACGTGGCGGGCATCATGAAGGTTTGCCTGTCCGACGGTCTGGGGGGATTCCTGCTGCTCCCCTACTCCATCAATTTTCTCATGGTGTCCATCGACGCGTGCCTTTACCTCCGCAATCGCCGCCTTGACCGCAAGCACGCCGAGGGGCTGTTGGGCCAGGGGGTATGAGCGGTCCCTGCGAGGCGGCAACTCCCCGCGTCTACGCCGCTGACCAGTCTAAGGCCGCAAAGCCCGCGGCGCCACATGGGGCTGGCGGCCTTCTCCTAATCCCACAGAGGGATTATACGCCGGCCAGGGTCGAGGCGGCCGTGCAGCGCGCCTTTGAACACTTTGGCGGTGTCTCCCGCTTCGTGAGGCCGGGGGATAAGGTGTTGCTCAAGGTCAACCTCGTCGCCGGGCATGAGCCGGAGAGGCGCGTGACGACGGACCCGTCGGTGGTCCGTGCCGCAGCCCGGCTGGTCCTGGACTGCGGGGGGCATCCCATCATCGCGGACAGCCCTGGCATCGACTCCTTTCCACGAGCGGCGGAGCGGGCGGGATTGATGGCCATTGCCCGCGAGTTGGACATTCCCTGCGAGGAACTGTCAGCTCCCGTCCCTCTGCCCCCGGCGCGGGGCGCGTCCTTCCGCAGGATCGAGGTGGCTCGCCTTGCCCTTGAGGCCGATGCCATCATCAACCTTCCGAAGATGAAGACCCATGGCCAGATGCTCCTGAGCCTGGGTGTGAAGAACCTGTTTGGCTGTGTGGTGGGGCGGGCCAAGGCCGCGTGGCACTACGACGTGGGACTCAGCCGAGACCGCTTCGCCTCGCTGCTGCTGGATATCTATCAGGGCATCGCCCCGGCGCTGACGATTATGGACGGAATCATCGGCATGGATGGCGATGGCCCCACGAGCGGCGAATCGTACCCCTATGGGGTCATCGCCGCAGCGGAGGATGCTCTGACGATGGACTTCTGGCTGTGCCGCATGATGGGCGCCGCCTTGGAGGACTTTCCCCTCTGGCGCGCCGCCCGCCAGAGGGGGCTGCCACAAAGCGGCCTCCGCGAGGAGGACGTCGTCGGCCTGCCCACATCCCATCGTTTTGAGGGAGTGAGGCTCCCCGTGTCCCGCAGCTTACGGCTCCTCCCGCGCCTGCCTTTTATCGAGAGGGCCTTCACCTCACGCCCAGTCCACATTCCGGAGCGCTGCGCCGGCTGCGGACGATGTCAGGAGGCTTGCGCTGCCGGAGCGTTGACGCACTCCAGCAGGACCCTGCGCTTCGACTACAGGAAGTGCATCCGCTGTTACTGCTGTCACGAGATGTGCCCGGAAAAGGCCATCGCCTTCCGCGCCAGCCCCTTTGCCCGTTTCAGCCGCGCAATAGAGCGCCTGGGCGGGTGGCTGCGCCTGTAATTTCTGAAGGGGACAGGATAAACAGGCAACAAGCGGGAGCTGCCCCAAACGGCTCCCGTTCATTGGATTTTACATAAAGAGATTTTTCTGCTTTCCGGCTTGCTTGGCGCTGTTCTCGAGCGCGTGGTTTTGCGCAATCAGGTCGATAAAGACGAGGTCCTCGTCCGCTTCGTTCCGAAGCCCATGGGACTCTCCTGCGACGGCAATCGTCACCATCCGGGGACCGACGGCGATTTCCTTTCAGCCGCCGTCCGTGAAGGCCCCCTTACCCGAAACGATGATATAGGTATCCTCGTTGTCAGCGTGCTTGTGAACGCCAATGCTGTCGCCCTTCTTAAGGGTCCTCAGGCCAATTTCCTTGACGGTTTGATCCTTCGTGGCCTGTTCCCGCCCGAAGGCAAATTTGCCGTACAGCGTCCCCACACCCGTCCCTCCGGCCTTCTCCACGTCCTTGTCGAACAACTTCGCCTTGGGGAAAGACTGGGGCGTGGGATTTTTTTTGATAGCGTCAAGATCGGCCGCAACATTCTTGGCGATGATGTCCAGGAACACAAGGCCCCCGCCAAACAGGTTCGCAAGCCCATGGGCCTGTCCGGGGCGGGCGATGGTCATGTCGCCAGGGCTAACAACCCAGGCGTTGCCCTCTCCATCCAGCCAGGTGACTTAACTCTTACCGCTGCGGCTGCGGCAGGGATGGGGACATTCAGCACAGCGGCCACCGCATCCCTGCGTTTTCCCCATATACTTCAATGCCCCGGCGATCCCCGCCCAAACCGCCAAACCGAGGACGATATCCCAGACATTCATCTTTCAATGAATAAAGTTTGTCGCCACCCAGGGCTCATATTCAGGCTTGGGGACACCCGCTTCGCGTCCAGCCTCAATGCAGCGGAGCAGCCAGGCCATGTTCTCGCCCAGGGTGCGCATCGTTTGAAGCCCCTCCTCATCCTTCCGGACATCCTCAGGCGTGAAACCATGAACCTGGTTCCAATACTGCGACGAAACGACCGGCATATTGCTGATGGTGAAGTACTTATTAAGGCGGTCAAACGCGGCGGTCGCCCCTCCCCGGCGGCAGGAGACGACAGCGGCCCCCAGCTTGCCGGCCCACCGTCCACCCGCCGCAAAGAACAGCCGGTCCAAAAATGCCGTGAGCTGCCCTGTGGGCCCCGCGTAATAGACGGGCGAGCCTATCACCAGGGCGTCAATAGTGTCCGCCCGCTCAAGGAACTCGTTGACCTTGTCCTGCTGAACACATTTTCCCGTCTTATAACAGCTTTTGCAGGCAATACAGCCCGCCACGGGCCTGTTCC
>JAFUYV010000040.1 GCA_017476945.1 Fretibacterium sp. | reverse complement strand
TCCACCGCCGGGTTCCACCACGGGTCCATGTGGAGCACATAGTCCGCGGCGGTGAGGTTCAGCCCCGTCCCCCCGGCCCGGAGGCTGATGAGAAAGCAGTCCCCCGCCCCCGCCTGAAAAGCCGCCACACGCCGCTCCCGTTCCTCCTGGGGGGTTGAGCCGTCAAGATATTGATAGGCGATCCCCTCCCCCTCCAGCCACGCCCGGAGGAGCGCCAGGTGGCCGGTGAACTGGCTGAACACCAGGGACTTGTGCCTGCCGCCGCGCAGCTTCTCCAGCACGCCGGCGAACGCCTCAAGTTTTGCGGACGGCAGATGGAGTTCCGCGTTCACCAGCGACGCTGAGCAACAGGCCCGTCTCAGCTTCATCAGCGCCGCGAGGACCTGGAGGCGCCCCTCCTCCCCCTCCTCGCGGACCGCGGAGAGCTCCTCCACCGCGCTACGGCGCAGGGCCTCGTAAAACGCCCGCTCCTCAGGTTTCAACTCCACCTTGAGGGTAATTTCCGTCTTGGGAGGCAGCTCGCTCAAAACCTGCTCCTTGGTGCGGCGAAGGACGAAGGGGCGGATCACCTGGCGCAGCCGCTGTCGAGCGCTGAGCCCCGATCGTCTGTCTGGAGTGGTTGCCCCAAGCCCCTCCATGGGCTGACACGCCCGCTCCGGTGGGGCCGGCCGCCCGGACGCTGTCCTCCCCTGCGGGAGTGTGCAGGTCCGGCCGTCCGCCCCGCCCCTCTCGATGGGCGCGCCAAATCGCCGCCAGAAGCCCTCAAACGGGCCCAGATACCCCGGTGTCAGGAAGCGGAAGAGGTTCCACAGCTCACTCAGGCTGTTCTCGATGGGGGTCCCCGTCGTGGCGATGCGGAAGCTCCCGTTCAGCTTCATCACGGCGGAGGAGCGTTTCGTCCCCATGTTCTTGATGGCCTGGGCCTCATCCAGCACGATGACGTTCCACGGGACCCTTGCGAGGTTCTCCCCCTCGTTTTGGAGGATGCCATAGCTCACGACAACCACGTCCATCGGCTCCAGGTGGGCCAGAATCTCCCCGCGACCCGCGTGGCCCGCCTCCCCTCGCAGATCCTTCACCCTCAGCGCCGGGGCAAAGCGAGACGCCTCGGCCACCCAGTTTGGACAGACGGACGTGGGGGCCACGACGAGGGAGGGCCCCTCCCTCCCCCGCGCGGCGAGGACCGCCAGCGTCTGAACCGTCTTGCCCAGCCCCATATCGTCCGCCAGGCAGGCCCCCGCCCCCCAGTGCGCCAGGCGCATGAGCCAGCGAAAACCCTCAAGCTGATAGTCCCTCAGCTCCCCGCGGAAGGTTGAGGGCAGCTCGGGCATCATCCTCTCCGCCTCCTCAACCAGGGCGATCCGCGAGCGCCACTCCTCCGCGACGTCCTCCTGGGCGGCGCCCTCAAGCAGCTCCCCGGCCACGCCGGCCGCCAGCGGGGCAAGGCGCACCTCCCCGCCGCGGACGCCCCCCAGGGACGCCAGGCCCTCCAGCCGCTGCTGGAACTCCCGCGTCAGGGTCAGGAACTCCCCGTTTCCCAGGGGGACGAAGCGGCCCATGCCGGCCTTCATCGCCTCAAGCAGCTCCTTCATGGTCAGGACCAGGCCCTCACGGACGCGAAGCTCGCCGGACACCGCGAACCAGTCCCGCGACCGCCGAATGGAGACGCTGAGGCCCCTCACCCCGACGGGCGGGGAGATCTTCAGACTCTGGCCCTGCGGCCACTCCACCACGACGGAGCCCCCCAGGGCTATGAGCTGTGTCAAAAGCTCCAGCGCCAGCCTTGGACCGGGGACACGCCATCCCTCCTCGCGCACCTGCTCCCCCTCCGCCAGCGCCGGGCAGGCCTCCAGCAGGGCAGAGAGGGCCGCGGACTCCGCGTCAAGGTCACGGGAGGTCCGCACGCGCCTTTTGTCCAGCACCCCAAAGAGGGCCGTCCCCCCGCGCCCTGGATGGCAGATCGGGCCTCCAGCCCCCAGCGGACGGCTCACGACCTCCACGTCCAGCCCTCCCCCGTTGGGCTGAAGCCGCACATAGACGCGCGCGTCGGGGGGGATCGCCTCCGCCGAGCCCCCCGGCCCTTCCAGATCGGACTGTATCGTGACGGCGGAGGCCAGGCTCTCCAACGTCCTCAGAAGCCTGTCCTTCGCCAGGGCCGGGATCAGGAGCCCGGAGGGGCCAAGGATGTGGGCTATGCGCAGATGACGTTCACCGAACTGCGTTACGCGCAGCCGGCGGGGCCCTTCCAGGGTCACCACGCAGCGCTCATCGCCGCCGGGAAAGGGGGAGAGTGTCAGCACGTAGCCCCGCCTCTGCTCCTGGACGAGGAGGAGCGGCGCCTCAGACAGGACCTCCACCTGTTCGCCCGTGCCCCGCCGGAAGAGCAGGGGATGCCCCGCCAGGAGGCTCAGCGCCCTGTAAGGGTCCAGGGAGTACTCCGTGCCGTAGTAATTCCTCGTCGCGCGGATCGCCGGCAGGGCGCGGAGGTCCTGCTCCGTTATTCCAGGGACCGAGTGACCGTTCCGGTAAAGCCTCTGAAGGGAGATGCCGCGGCCCTTGCTCCAGCCGTCCCTCTTCAGGGTCTGCTCGACAGGGGTCAGGGTCAGGGCGCGAATCCGGTTCTCCCTGCCGCAGTACCAATCGACCTCCCAGATGACCCGCTTGGGGCTCCCCTTTGCCGGGGGCCTGCCGCCGATGTTCAGGAGCTCGTCCAGAGACTGCTCCCATTCCTCCTTGCGGGTGAAGACGGCCGCAAGCGGGTGGGTGGGGCCCTGCTCCCCGCCCAGGCCAAAGGCCGCCTCCAGCTCCGCGCTGAGGAAGTCCAGTCCCCTCTCCCTCAGGAGCTCCACCAGGGCCGGAACATCCACATCGCCCAGGTCCGCGTCACGCCAGCGCAGCAGGAGCAGGGCGGGGAACACGGCGAGCCCATTGCTGGCGAGGCTGGGATGGGTGAGAGGGTGGTTGGGAGGGGCGGGATGGAAATGTGGGGACTTCTCGCCCCGAACGCCGGGGAGCTGTCCCAGCAGGGGCCGGAGGCAGGAGAGGTCCTCCACCGTTCCCCAGTTGGCCGGCTCCTTCAGGTAGGCCTTGACCCGCCGTTCGCCCGCGCCGGATTTGAAGAGCAGCACGGGGTAGAACAGCCCCGTCCAGGACGTGTAGAACGCGGCCCCCCAGCCTTTTTTCACGTCCGCTTTCATCCTCTTGAGCCCCTCCTCATAGAGTGCCAGGGCCTCAGCCTCGTCGCCGCGCCGCGAGAGGGCCAGCACCGCACTGAGGCTGAAGCCCTGCGGATCGTTGAAGGCCCTCAGGCGCTCCTCCGCGTCGTCCAGGCGCCCATGAGCGATCAGGCGCTCAATGCGTATCAGCTCCAGGCCGGGGGTGATATCCCCGCGGGGGTAGTCAAAGAGGGCCTGGGCAACTTTGCGGTAGATGCCGGCGTGCGGTAGGGCCACGAAGAGCAGGATGGTAAAGATATACTCCGCGAGGCCGGGGGGGAGATGAAAGAGGAGCTCCGGCTCAAGGGGATTGGCCAGCGCGTCCAGGACGGCCGCGCTGGGGTCGGGGCCGGCCCTGGAGCTCATGACCCCAAGCCAGAGCCGCCTGAAGGTTTGGACCTCCCCCCGCATGGCGGCCAGCCGGATCTGGCGGCTGTAGGCATCCTCCAACGAGGGGAGCCGCTCTGAGGTGACGCGGGCGCTCACCTTCAGCTCGGACTCGGCGGCGCTGTCGAAGCGGTCAAACTCCCCGCACTCCCGCGCCTCCCTCCACAGCGGACCGGTTAGCAGCGGGGAAAGCTGGTACTGCACGCGCTGGCCAACCGGCCGACTGGCGATGAAACCGCCGGGAAGGGCCGCGAGAAGCTCCTTGAATTGGGACTGACGCCATGGGCTCCCGTTGGGGCGCGGGACACCCGCCCTGCTCAGGCATTGGACGAGGTGTGTCGGCCCCGCAGGGACGCGGACAACCGCCAACAGGCGGCATGCCTGCCTCAGCCCGTCGGGCAGGCCGGCGTACAACGCCAGCAGGCGTTCGCGTTCCGCCTCGTCGAACAACACAGGGTCTCTCCTTTTGTTCAATATCAGGGCTCACGAGTGGGCAAGGGCTAAGCTTACCTACCTATGAAAATCTGGACGGGAGGATGAGGGGCAGGCAGCCGCGGGAAAGAGTTGAGAGAAGCCGCATGTCCCCCGCTCCAATCTCCGTTATCTCGTGATCTCCTCGCGCGCCTCGCGGGCCCTCTGCACGATCTCCTCGCGGTCCAGCGTGGGGTAGTCCCCGTTATAGTACAGCCACTTGCCGTTCACCATCGTGCCCCTCACGTCCGCCGAGCTCCCCGCGTAGACGATGTACGTCGCCAGGTTGTCCCCGCTCACGCCAATGTAGTGCGGGGTGCCCAGGTCCACCAGCACCAGGTCGGCCATCCACCCCTCGCGGATCATGCCCTTCTGGGTGAAGCCAAACGCCCGCGCGCCCTCATAGGTGGCCATGCGCAGGGCCTCCAGGGCCGAGACGCGCAGGGGGTCCTTGTTCACGCCCTTGTGGAGCAGCGCGGCGGTCCGCATCTCCTCCCACATATCCAGGCGGTTGTTGCTGGACGCGCCGTCCGTCCCCAGCGCGACGGGCACATCCTTCTCCAGCCAGTCGTTCAGCGGCATCACCCCGCTGCCCAGCTTGAGGTTGCTGCACGGGTTGTGGGCCAGGGTCACGTTGGAGAGGGGCACGCCCTCCGCCAGCTTCGGGTCCAGCCACACCGCGTGAGCCAGCACGGCGTAGGGCGCTTCGAGGAGCCCCGTATCCTTCAAATACGCCTCCGGCGATGTCTTGAGCTCGCTTCTGAGGTAGCTCAGCTCCCACTCCGTCTCAAGGAAGTGGAAATGCACGCCCAGGCCGTGTTCCTTCGCCGCCGCGGTGATCTTCCTCATATCGTCCATGGGCACCGTATAGAGCGCGTGGGGGCCAAGCTGCACGGTGATGAGCCCCTCCCGGCCGTGCCAGCGCTCCGCCAGCTCCAGGTTGTCCTGGAGGGAGCGCTCCACCTTGCCGGGGTCCTTGGGATCCGCCGTGATGCCCCGGCACAGCGCCGCGCGCATCCCCGCCCCAAACGCCGCCTCCGCCACGCGCTCCATCTCGAAGTACATATCGGCAAAGCACGTCGTCCCCCCGGCCAGCATCTCCAGCATCGCCGAGAGCGTGCCCCAGTAGATGTGGTCGGCCGTCAGCTTCGCCTCCACGGGCCACACCTTCTCCTGGAGCCACTCCATCAGCGGGGCCTCCTCGCCCAGGCCGCGCACCAGCGTCATTGCCGCGTGGGTGTGGGCGTTGACAAAGCCGGGGATGACGGCCATGCGCCCGTGCCCGGAGATGATCTTGTCCGCCGCCGGTGGCGTCTGCTCCGCGCTCAGAATCGAATCGATGCGGCCCTTCGAGACCAGGATATGCCCCCGCTCCGCCTTCTCACGCGCTCCGTCGAGGATAAGAACGTCCTTAAATAACGTCGCCATTTTTTTGCTCCTCTACTCCTGCCAGCTCTTCATGTACTCCATCTGCTCATCCGTCATGGTGTCGAGGTGGACGCCCAGGGCCGCCAGCTTCGCCTCCATCACCGCGCGGTCCGTCTCCGGCGGCACGGGGTAGAGCCCCGGCGCCATGCCGTCCATCTTGTGCTGGTAGATGTGCAGGGCCGCCTCAAGCTGAAGGGAGAAGCTCAGGTCCATGATCTCGATGGGGTGTCCGTCCGCGCAGGCCAGGTTTGTCAGCCGCCCCTCGCCCAGCAGATTGATCCGGCGGCCATCCCGCATGACGTAGGTGTCAATGTTGTCCCGCAGCTTCTCCGTATGGTCGGCCAGGGCCATCAGGTCCGGCTTGCTGATCTCCACGTCGAAGTGCCCCGCGTTGCCGAGGACAGCGCCGTTCTTCATGCGTGCGATGTGCTCGCGGCGGATGACGTGGATGTTGCCCGTCAGGGTCAGGAAGATGTCGCCCAGGGGCGCGGCCTCCTCCATGCTCATGACGCGGAAGCCGTCCATCAGCGCCTCACACGCCTTGTGCGGGTCGATCTCCGTGACGATGACGTGGGCTCCCAGGCCCGCCGCCCGCAT
This sequence comes from Fretibacterium sp., assembly GCA_017476945.1. Lineage (GTDB taxonomy): Bacteria > Synergistota > Synergistia > Synergistales > Aminobacteriaceae > JAFUYV01. Next base: position 5,970 of record JAFUYV010000040.1, on the reverse strand, counting down.
CGCCACACCGCGGCCGCACCAGCCGTAGCCCACCACGACCACCGTCTTGCCCGCCACGGCCATGTTTGTCGTGCGGATAAAGCCGTCCCACACGGACTGCCCCGTGCCGTAGCGGTTGTCGAAGAGGTACTTGCTCAGCGCGTCGTTGACCGCGATCATCGGGAACTTCAGCACGCCGTCGTTCGCCATGGCGCGCAGGCGCTTGACCCCGGAGGTCGTCTCCTCCGAGCCGCCCAGGAGGCCTGGAATCAGCCCCGGCATCTCCTTGTGGACCGTCGCGATGAGGTCCGCGCCGTCGTCGATGATGACGTTGGGCTTATAGCCCAGCACCGTGCGGACGTAGCCGAAGTACTCGTCCGCGCTCATCCCCCGGTGGCTGTAGACGTGAACGCCTTTCTGGGCCAGCGCCGCGCAGACGTCGTCCTGGGTCGAGAGCGGGTTGCTGCCGCAGGCCGCCACCGTTGCGCCAAGCTTCGTCAGCGTGATCAGCAGGTTGGCCGTCTTGGCCTCCAGGTGCAGGCACGCCGCGATGGTCGCCCCCTTGAAGGGCTGGCCGTCACGGTATTTTTTGTAACAGAACTGAAGAGAGGGCATATACTGCCATGCCCAGTCGATTTTCTTCTGGCCGTGCTCCGCCAGGCTCATGTCCGCCACTTTGTAGTTCTCCATGATAATTCCTCCAGGATAAATGATAAAGCTCAGTCCTGACGGGCCAGCTCTTCCAGCGTATTCCCTGCGATGCGGTAGACCGTCCAGTCCCTCATCGGCTCCGCGCCCATGGAAAGATAAAAGTCGATGCTCGGCTGGTTCCAGTCGAGGCACCACCACTCCAGGCGGCCACAGCCCCGCTCCACCGCGATGCGGGCAAGCTCCTTCAGCGCCGCCTTGCCGTAGCCCTTCCCCCGGTGTTCCGGCCTCACGTACAGGTCCTCAAGGTACAGGCCAGCGCGCCCCAGGAAGGTCGAGAAGTTATGAAAGAAGAGGGCATAGCCCACCTCCCGGCCATCCTCAAGGACGAACAGGACCTCCGCCTTCTTCCTCTCGAAGAGCCACTCGCGCAGCAGCGCCTCTGTGGCGACGACCTGGTCCAGCATCCTCTCATAGTCCGCCAGCTCTCGGATGAAGGACAAAATCAGCGGCACATCTCTCTCCGTTGCGTATCGAAATGAAAGTTCTCTCATGAATATCTCACCTGAAATCATACGGCGGGCGGAAGACGCCGCGCTCCGTGATGATGGCCGCGATGTTCGCCGCCGGGGTTACGTCGAAGGCCGGGTTCCACACGCGGATGGGCTCCGGCAGGCGCGCCCCGTTGGGCAGAAGGCGCATCTCCTCCTCCGCGCGCTCCTCGATGGGGATGGCCGCCCCGTCCGCCGCCGAGAGGTCAAAGGTGCTCCACGGCGCGGCGACGTAGAAGGGCACGCTGTGCGCCCTCGCCAGCACGGACAGGCCGTAGGTCCCAATCTTGTTGGCCGTGTCGCCGTTCCGGGCGATGCGGTCCGCGCCGACGATGACGGCGTCGATACGGCTCTGGCGCATCAGTGCCCCCGCCATGCCCTCAGCGATGACCGTGACGTCAAACCCATCCCGGCTCAGCTCCCAGGCCGTCAGCCGCGCGCCCTGGAACAGGGGCCGCGTCTCGTCCGCATAGACCTTGACCTGCTTGCCCATCTCGCGGGCCGAGCGCAGGACGCCCAGCGCCGTCCCGTGCCCTCCCGTGGCGATGGCCCCGGCGTTGCAGTGCGTCAGCACCACGGCATGGTCCGGCAGCAGCTCCGCCCCAAAGGCCCCCATCCTGCGGTTCCCCGCGATGTCCTCCTCGTGGATGGCGCGGGCCTCCCGCAGCAGCGCGTTGGCCAGCGCTTCACCCTCAAGTCCCGGCCCCGCCTCAAAACGCCGCTTCATCCGCTCCAGCGCGGCGAAGAGGTTCACCGCCGTGGGCCGCGTCCGGGCCAGACGGTCCAGCGCGGCGCGCACCGCGTCCCGCCCCTCAGGGGCCGCCAGCACCACGGCATAGGCCGCCGTGATGCCGATAGCCGGGGCGCCGCGCACGGTCATGTTCTCAATGGCCTGGGCCGCCTCCTCCACCGTGCGGCAGAGAACGCAGCGTTCCTCCGCCGGGAGGGCCCGCTGGTCCAGCAGGCAGAGCACACCCTCCTCCTGGCGCCAGGAAACCGCGCTTACAGAGTCCTTCGTCATGATCTTTTCTTCCTTTTTCTCTTGAGTGCCCGCACCTGGCAGTCGGCGCGGCCGTCCTGGAAGCGCACGGTGAGGCCCTCCCCCACCTGGAGCCCCTTGACGGAGAGAACCCTCCGTCCCTCCGCCTCCGCGGTGACAAACCCCCGCGACAGCGCCGCCAACGGGGAGAGCGCGTTCAGCGAGGCCGCGCGCACCGCAAGCTGGCCACGCGCGTCCGCGATGCGCCGCCCCATCGCCCGCCGCAGGCCCTCAAGCTCCATGCCCAGACGGCCATGGAGGTCCCTCACACGGTGCGCCATGCGCTCGCGCAGGACCCGATTTGCCCCCCTCAGCTGCGAGAGGAGGACCCGCCGGTCGGGGAAGACGAGCTCCGCCGCGGCGGAGGGGGTCGAGGCCCTCACGTCCGCCGCCAGGTCGCAGAGCGTCTCGTCAATCTCGTGCCCCACACCGCTCACCACGGGCCAGGGGCAGCTCCGCACGGCGCGCGCCACGCGCTCGTCGTCAAAGGGGACCAGGTCCTCGCGGCTGCCGCCCCCCCGGACGAGCAGGACGCAGTCCAGGCGCTCGAACTTTCCGGCCCGCACAAGGGCCCGGACGATGGAGTCCGGGGCTCCGGCCCCCTGCACCAGCGCGGGGATGACGGTAATCTCGCAGAGCGGATAGCGCCGGGAGGCAATGCGCAGGACATCGCGAAGCGCGGCCCCCGTCGCCGAGGTGATGACCGCGGCGTGCTCCGGATAGGGAGGCAGGGGCCGCTTCAGGGCGGGGTGAAACAGGCCCTCGGCCTCGAGCCTCTGGCGGAGCTCCTGACGCGCCCGGCCGGTCGCGCCCTCGCCCACGGGGATGATGCGCCGCGCGTAAAGTTGATAGACGCCCCGCGGGGGGTAGGCCCCAACGCTCCCCTCGACCAGGACGCCGTCGCCGTCGCGGGGCCACTGGGGCAGGATCTCGGCGTCGCGCTTAAAGAGGGCGCAGGACAGACGCGTCTCCGCGCCCAGCAGGGTGAAGTAGCAATGCCCGCTGGTGTGCCGTTTAAACTCCGCGATCTCCCCGGAGACCAGCAGAGCCTTCAGCGTGAGGTCCGAGGTGAACAGACCCTGGATGTAGAAGTTCAGGTCGTCCACGCTCATCTCCGGGCGAGCGCGCCGGGGCATCACTCCCCCTCCGGGAGCAGATGCCTGGCCACGCGGGCCAGGACGCCGTTGACGAAGCGCGCGGACTCGTCCGTCCCGAAGAACCGCGCGATGTCCACCGCCTCGGAGATGGCGGACTTGAAGGGAAGCTCCCTGTTCAGGAACCCCTCGAAGATCGTGAGGCGCAGGACGGAGCGCTCCACGGAGGCCATGCGCTCCGGCCGCCATCCCGTCACGACGCGCAGAAGGAGCTCATCCGCCTCGGTGCGCCGGTCCCAGGTTCCGCGCGTGAGGAAGCGGCAGTAATCCTTCACCTCCGGAAGCTCGGCCTCCGCGAGGCTTTCGGCCCCCAAAAAGAGCTCCAGGGCCGGTTCAAACTCCTGCCACGGGCAGAGGTCTATGGAGTAGAGGAACTGGACCGCCAGCTCGCGGGCCCGGTGGCGCGATTCAAATTTGTGGCTTATTTTCTGTTTGGACAAGGCTATCCCTCACAGGGCATCGGAGTTTTTGGGGTCGGGCTCCAGGGGTTCGTCAGGGCTCTGTCCCCTGCGGGACGCGAGGCGGCAGAGGAGGACCAGCCCCCTCGTGACGAACCAGGCCGCCGTCCCCCAGAAGGTGGTCCAGAAGAACCCCGCCCATCCGGCGATGACGGTCAGCGCGATGGACGAGGCGAGGGCCATCCAAAGCCACGGGCTCTTGAGCAGGTCGAGGAGCTCATCCTCCGGCCTGGCCCAGATGACAAGGGGCGTCAGCCCCAGGGGCTTCATGAGGAAGGAAAGTTTTCTCTCGACCGCGGGCTGGCAGGAGGCGTCCGTAAAGGAGAGGACCAGCGTCAGCGGGTCGTCCGCCGGGCAGGGCGTGTGTTCCGCGGGGTGAAGGGAGTGTCCCGCCGCCAGGGCGAGGCCGCACAACCGGCACTTCGCGGTCAGGAACCCCCGGATAAAATCCGCCAAGCCCTCGCCGGAGATCTGCACCACCCCATGCTGCGTGCGCTTCCATAAGAAATACACCCTCTCACCTCCACTTGTTTACCTGGGAGCGTCCTCCAGGGCGTCCGCGGCGGCTGGCCCCTCCGCGCCGGGCTCTTCTCCCCCGGCGGTGTCCGCCTCCGAGGGCGGCTCCTCCGGCACGGGCTCGTCGATGTAGATGCCCTGGACGTTGATGTTAACGGCCTTCACAGCGTAACCCGTGTAGCGCTCCAGGTTGGCCTTCACCTTCTCCTGAACGTCCCAGGCGAGATCGGGGATGCGCTTGCCGTACTTGACCAAAACATAGACGTCCACCGAGACTGTCGGGGCCCCGCCCGTCACGCCGGGTTCCTCCCCCTCCGCGACGGATATCCGGATACCGTCGCTCCCCTTGCGGCCAATCCCGAACTTACCCCCGAAACGGGAGACGGTCTGGATGTTGGGGATTCCCTGTATCGTCTTCCGGGCCAGCTCGACGATCACGTCCTCCGAGATATGGATGACCCCGTCCGTACGGGCATCGGGCTCCTGCGCCTCGCCGGGAGGGGAGGCATGATTCTCCCCTCTCCTGTTCTCTGGCTCCTCCACCGGAAATCACCTATTTCTTTGCGCGCTCCAGGTAAAGCCCCGTGCGGGTGTCCACCACGATATCTTCACCCGGCTGCACAAAGACCGGCACGGTCACCACCAGCCCCGTCTCGAGGGTGGCGGGCTTTCCGCCGCCGGAGACGGTGTCCCCCTTGAAGCTGGGGGGGGTGTCCACGACCTTCAGGGTTACGCTCTTGGGCAGCTCGATGCCCATGATCTTCCCCTCGAACAGCTCGAGCTGTATCTCCAAGCCGTCCACCAAATACTTCGTGGCCTCGCCAAGGACCTGGGGGGAGAGGGACATCTGGTCGTAGGTCGCCAGGTCCATGAAGACGTAGTCCTCCCCGTCACGGTAGCTGTACTGGGCCGGCTTCTCCTCGTAAATGATGCGTTCGAACTTCTCGCCGGGCTTGAAGGAGTTCTCGACGATGGAGCCGGACTCCACGTTGCGGAGCTTGGTCCGCACGACGGCGCCGCCGCGCCCCATCTTGTGGTGGTCGTACTCGACGATCTCCCAAATGCCCTCCTGCCACCGGAACTTCAAACCGACGTAAAAGTCAGTGGTATCAACTACCTGAGCCATGTAAAAACCTCCAGATACACACATAGGAATGGGGGACCAGGAACGAGGGGCACACACAGGCGGCGCCCCGCCGGATCATCCCCGTCTCTCATTCCTAAATCCTTAACGGTATTATAACGCAAGGCCCGCAAAACCGGGAGGGGCCAGCGCGAACGCGCGCGGAGGACTGCCTCGCCGGCCGGCGGCAAGCGGGCGTTTGAATTTAACCGCTCACGGCCGGGCCAAAGACGCGATGAAACATTTGACGCGGGGGAGGTACCCCCGCGCCCCCTGAATTTCAGCTCGAGGCTCGTCACGGGGCTGGGAGCGGCTTGAAAACAAATCCCCGCCGGGATTTTGACCGCTCACGCCGCGGGGCTGGGGGCGGCTTGAAAACAAATCCCCGCCGCCCAACGGGACAGCGGGGACTTTCAGGAGATAAAACAGGTGAAACCGAGGAAGACAGGGCGCCGCCCTCACAACGGCGCCTTATCTTTTGTGGCAGATTGAATTAAACTAG
>JAFUYV010000039.1 GCA_017476945.1 Fretibacterium sp. | reverse complement strand
TCCCCGCCGCCATGTTCATGATGCGGGGTAAGACGGCCCTTCGGGGCCTGGCGGAATCAGGGGACTCCCCTGCGGAGATCCTCTATAAGGCCAATAACGCCTTGTGCGAGGGCAACGACGCGGAGATGTTCATCACGGCCTGGATTGGCCTCATGAACCTGAGGACCGGACGGATGAAGTGCGCCAATGCGGGTCATGAGTACCCCATGCTCATGCGCGCGGGCGGCAGCTACAGGCTGATGAGGGATCCTCACGGCCCTGCGCTGGCGGGGTTCGAAGGGCAGCGGTTCGAGGAATATGAGATACGGCTCAAGCCCGGCGACAGGCTGTTCGTCTATACCGATGGCATCCCGGAGGCCCAGGACGAGCAGGAGGAACAGTATGACAACTCCCGGCTACTGCGTGGGCTGAACAACCTCAAAGACCTTCCCATGAAGAAGGTCCTGCCCGCCGTGCGCCAGGATATTCGCAGTTTTGTGGGGACTGCGGGCCAGTTTGATGACATCACCATGCTGGGGTTTGAGCTTCTCCGCTGACAGAAAACCTCCGCGGGGGACGCCCGTTCCCCCCGCGGAAATATCGGTCAAAAAGTTTCGACACGATCCCCACGCTCTCCATGTTGACGTCAGGGGCACGTCCCCAGCATCCCCTCACTCAAGCAGTTTTGAGACGATGCGCACGCTCTCCATCGCGTCCCGCGCGTAGAAATCCGCACCGGCATAGTCCGCCAGTTCGGGCGTCAGCACCGCGCCGCCAACGATCACCTTCACGCCGGGGCACTCCTGCCTCAGCTTTTCGATGGTGTCCTTCATGCTGGCGACGGTGGTGGTCATCAGGGCGCTGAGGCCGACGACGGGAATGTTCCCGGCCTTCACCGCCTCCACCACCCGCTCGGGCGGGACGTCCTTGCCCAGGTCAACAATCCTGAAGTTATAATTCTCCAGGATGACCTTGACGATGTTCTTGCCGATGTCATGCACGTCGCCGTAGACCGTCGCAAGGGCGATGGGCCCCCGCTGGGAAGGGGAGTCCGCCTCTTGCCCGGCCTTGGCGGCCAGGGCCTCCTTCAGAGGCTCGAAAGCGGCCTTGGCGGCCTCGGCGGCCTTGATGAGCTGGGGCAGGAAGAGCCGCTTGGCCTCATACTCCCGCCCCACGGAGTCCAGAGCCGGGACGATATACCCTTCGATGATTTCGATGGGAGATAGAATTTTGATGAGCTCCCGCGTTCGGGCCCCGGCCTCATCCTTCAGGCCCCGTGTAATGGCGGTGTCCAGCCCGTCCTTGGAGGGGAGACTGCCGCCGGAGGCGGGGCTCTCAACCGGCTGCGTGGCCGGCGACGGGGCAGCCGGAGCTTGGGGCGTGTTCTCCGCGGGGTGAGCGGCGGTCGGGACAGGCACAGCGCCTTCATGCGCCTGTCCCGGCACTAACGCCTCCTGCGTGTTGCACCAGGCGATGTAGTCCTGCGCGTCATGGTCGATGCCGGAGAGCAGGCGCCAGGCGGCTAGGGCCTCCCTCATACCTGTGTCGCCAGGGTTCATGATCGCCGCGTCGAGCCCCTGGGCCAGCGCGGCCACGAACATCGTGCGGTTCACCAGCGGCCTTCGGGGCAGGCCGAAGGACACGTTGCTCACCCCCAGTACGGTGCGGACTCCAAGCTCCTCATGAACCCTGCGCACGGCCTTCAAGGTCTCGCGCACGAGGTCCTGCTGGGCTGAGGCGGTGAGCGTCAGACAGTCGATCAGCACGTCGCGTCGCGGGATACCGGTCCTCTCCGCCTCTTCAACGATGCGCCGGGCCACGGCCAGTCTCTCCTCCGCCGTGGCGGGGATGCCCCTGTCGTCCAGCGTCAGGCCGAGGACACACGCTCCATATTTTTTCGCGATGGGCAGCACCGTGCGCAGGCTGGACTCCTTGCCGCTGACGGAGTTCAGGAGGGGCTTGCCATTGTAGGCCCGCGCGGCGGCCTCAAGGGCGTCCGCGCTGGCGGAGTCGAGTTGGAGCGGAAGGTCCAACACAGCCTGGATTTCCTCCACGGCGCGGCGAAGCAGGGCGGGCTCATCGACGTCGGGCAGGCCGACGTTCACGTCCAGAACGTGGGCTCCCTGGTCCTGCTGCTTCACGGCTTCCTTCAGCACGTAGTCCATGTCCCCTGCGCGAAGCGCCGCCTGAAGGGCCTTCTTTCCCGTGGGGTTCAGGCGCTCACCGATGATGACGAAGTCCTCGCCGAAGCGCACGGGCCGGGCGGGGGTGCAGATCGCCGTCGCGTCCGGGACGGAACGGCGGAGGACCGCAAGGTCTCCGGTCTTCTGGCGCACGGCCGCGGTCATCTTCGCGATGTGCTCCGGCGTGGTGTCGCAGCAGCCGCCGAGGACGGCGACGCCCATTCCGGCGAAGTGCGCCGCGAACTCCGCGAACTCATCAGGCGTCACATCGTAGGAAGAGATGCCATCCCGCATTACGGGCAGGCCCGCGTTGGGCTGGACCATGACGGGCACGTGTGACAGGGCGCAGAGCCTCTCGACGATGGGCAGAAGCTGGCGCGGGCCCAGTGAGCAGTTGACGCCCAGCGCGGCGACCCCCAGCCCCTCCAGCGTCATGACCACGGACTCGACGCAGGCGCCGAAGAAGGTGTGCCCGCCCTCCTCGAAGCTCATCGTGGCCAGGATGGGCAGATCGCAGTTCTCCTTAACGGCCAGGACCGCAGCCTTGAGCTCGTGGAGGTCGGTGAAGGTCTCCAGCAACACGGCGTCACACCCGCGCCGCTGGGCGGCTCCCGCCACAGCAGCGCGCACCTGCTCGGCCACGGTGTCATAGACCTCCTCAAACGAGGCGTCTCCCAGAGGGGCGAGGACCCGGCCCGTGGGGCCGATGTCCAGGGCCACCAGCGCGCGGTCCCCGGCGGCCTGGCGGGCAACTTCAACGGCCGCGCTCACGGCCTCCGCCACGGAGAGCCCACCCCGCTCCAGCTTAAAGCGGTTGGCCCCAAAGGTG
>JAFUYV010000038.1 GCA_017476945.1 Fretibacterium sp. | reverse complement strand
CGGGCGTAGGTCGTGATGCGCTTGTCCCGGCTCTCGCGGATGATCATCTCGTTCATGCCCAGCACGGCGTTGATGGGCGTGCGGATCTCGTGCGACATGCTCGCCAGAAACTCGCTCTTCGCCGCGTTGGCCTTCTCCGCCATGATCCTGGCGGCCTCCAGCTCCTTTTGCTTTTTGTTCTGGATGGCGAAGATATTGAACAGGATCGCCATGCTCAGCAGGCAGATCCCCATCTGTATCAGGCTGTTCCTGACCAGCGACGAGTGAATGACGTCATGGACAACGACACTGTCGAGGATGGGCTCTATCTCGGCATGGATTGACTGGCGCATCCAGATGGCGGACACGAAGAAGAGCAGGAACATCGTTACGATCCACACCACCACGGACCTTCCGAAACGCTGTTCTTTATCCTTCTGAATGATGAGCCGGAAGAAGACCAGCCCGAGGATGCTCCATAACGCGAGTATCAAATAGGACTCGGCCGACATGGTGTTGACGGCCCAGAGGTTAGGAACGATGGCCAGGCCAAAGAATCCTATTGATATGACAACGCCGAGCGCTCCGCTTAACGCCGCCACGCGCCGTCTCTCGTTTTTAGATGCTTTGAACGCGGCGGCGGAGACGTAACCGTACACGATCGTCGCGCCAACGGAAGTAATGTCGACTATCCAGCCTATGGCCGTCCTCCCCAGGAACGGAATAAAGACGGATAAGGCCATGATGAGGAATATTGCCTTTTCCGGGATGCGTTTTTCATTCAGGAAGTGATATCTCTTCGGGATGACGCCCTCCCCGGACAGGGAGTAAAGCAGGCGCGAAGCCGCGATATAGTTGCCCAATACGCCTGTCCCGACGGCTGACACCAGCATGACCGCCAGAACACCCAGCCCGACCCAGCCGATCTTTGAATCCAGTGCGAAGAATACGGGGAGCTGCTTCAGGCCTTCCATTTTCCACAGATCCGTCACATAAGAAAACCAGCCGGCGTATCCCTCCGGCTGCACCGACGCGGCGAGCCAGGTCAGGACGGAGTAGGCCAGTCCCCCTGTCACAATGGCGACGGCCATGACCGCGAAGGATTTTTTTGGCGAAAATTTGAACTCGGCCGTGGAGTTGGAGATGGACTCAAAGCCCACGAACGCCCAGGGCACCAGCGCGGCTATTTGAAGTACCTGAATATAGTGCGCCTTGCCGGGCACGAACCATGGATTCAGCGAATCGTGCCCCCCCGTCGCAAAGGTGAGGCTCAGGCACAGAAGAATGCCCGCGAAGAGCAGGACAGCCATCAGAACTTGCAACATTCCGGCAAGTTTTTTCCCCCGGATACAGAGGAGTCCGAACAGCAGAACGACGCCGACCGAGACGGCCATCTCGCCTACGTAGATATCGTATCCGGCGATCGTGTAGAGATACCCAAACTGGAGCAGGCCGCCGGCCAGATTCCGGACGATAAGGACGAAGGCGGTGGCGTTGGCCCATAAAATCGCGATATAAATCAGCACAAGAAACCACGCGCACAGGAACCCGTGGTCGTAGCCAAAAGCGGCTCGCGTGTACGTAAATGCGCCGCCGCTGCCCCCGTGGCGGTTCATCAGGTAGTGATAATTAAAGGCGATGACCAGCATGAGCACCATGCCGATGAGCATACCCATAATCGCCCCCATCGGCCCGGCCGTTGGCAGGAATGTGGTTCCCGGCATGATGAAAGCTCCCCAGCCGACAGCGCATCCAAACGCGAGAGCCCACGCGCCCAAAGGCGACAGGTAACGGACTTGCCCGCTGTTGTTTGAATTTGAATCGTCTAATTCGATCATCAAATTCTCTCCCTTCTCGTATATTATAACAATAACAATAAAATCTACCAGCCGCGCGGCGAAGGGAGGGCGCGGCCTTTCGCTATAATCAACGTGTACGGATGGAGGAGTTTTCACATTCCCGTTGGGAGGAGAATTTTGACGAGATACGGCGGAACGCTGATTCTCATGTGGACAAGAGGGGATAGCGTTTTATGAGAAGAGCGCGCTGGTGAAGGGCCTGCCGCTTGAGTAGCGGAGTTATCCCAGCAGGGGCAGGGCGGTCTCCGCGAGGAGCGCTGCGCACCAGCTTCCAATGGCGTAGCCCCACACTCCCACCAGCATCGCGGGCGGGACGAGGCTTTCCCAGCCCTTCGAGGCCGCCATGGCCGCTGCGGTGGTTGGGCCGCCCGTGGCGGCGTTGGAGGCGATCAGGAGCTCCTCCAGGCTGAGGCCGAACAGACGCCCCAGCAACAGCGTTACGGCGATGTTGACCAGGACGGTGAGCGTACAAAACAGGAACAGCAGCGGGCTCTCGATAAGGATGGCCCGAAGAGACGCCGGCGCGCCAATGACGACGAAGAAGAGGTAGATAAGGAACGTCCCGATTTCCTGCGAGCCGTGCAGCCCCTCGAAGAAGCGCGGGAACAGCGTCACGCACACGACGCTGAGGGTGGTGACGATGAGGTATTTGCTGCCCAGAAGCCCCCGCAGCAGAGGGGGCAGGACGGAACAATCCCCCAGCCAGCCCGCGAGCCGGACGGAGACAGCCGTTAACATCAGCCCCGCAGCCATGACCCGCGCGATGTCCAACAGGGAGATGCCGCTGCGTCCCCAACAGGCGGCGAGATTTTTCCCGCCTTCCGTGGAGGCGCCGGAGGACGGAGCGGCAAGGCGCTTCGGGTAACGCCTGCGGATGAAGGCCAAACCAGGAAGGAACAACAGCACGAAGAAGCAGAGCGTCATGTTGAAGTTGTCCGCGACGATGGCCGCGTTGATGACGTTCTGCGACGCGCCGAACTGCGAAGCCATCGCGATAAAGTTTACCGTGCCGCCGATGTAGGTCCCCGTGATCATGGCCGCGACCGCGCGGGGCTCCGGCAGCCAGCGCGCGAAGGCCCACAGCCCCAGCGCCACGCCCAGCACTGTCCCCACGGCGGAAAGATGGAAGGCCAGGAACATCCGCCCGCTCTCCAGCCATATTTTCTTTATATTCACCTTAAAGAGCATGATAGGCACCGCCAGCAGGACGACGTAATCCCAGATAATATCATAAACGGGGCTGGCCGTGGGGATGATGCCCAGGTTGGCCAGCAGCATAGCCCCAAGGAGAGCGATGATCACGCCGCTGGCGCGCGCGGCCCAGCGGTACGTCTGCTCCAGCCAGATGCTCACCGCCGCCCATCCCACGACGGCTGCCCATAGGCCCCACGTGTCGTCAGGGCCGATCAGCGTGTCCATCGTCAGGCGTCCGCGCGAAAGTCCGCCACCAGCGGCGTATGGTCTGAGGGCCGCTCCCAGCCACGGGGCCCAAGATCCACGAAGCAGTCCTGCGCGCGCGAGGCCAGGGAGGGAGATGCCAGCGCGTGGTCGATACGCCAGCCGATGTTCCGGCTCAGGGCGTCCTTCACGCGGTAGTCGAAGAACGTATAAACCCCATCCTCCGGGTGAAATTGCCGCAACAGGTCCACAAGCCCCTCCCGCGTTCGCTCAAAGCAGTCCCGTATCT
>JAFUYV010000037.1 GCA_017476945.1 Fretibacterium sp. | reverse complement strand
TCTCCGCGCCCAGGCCCTTGTACTCATCCAGGTTGACCGTCGTGACCTCCGAGAAGTCCAGGTCGCCCTTCTCGTACCACTCCACGAGCTGGTCATAGATGCCCACAGGCGTGGAACCCGTCGCCAGGCCCAGGACGCAGTCGGGCTTCAGGATGATCTGCGCGGAGATGATGTTGGCCGCGCGGCGGCTCATCTCCGCGTAATCCTTCGTGACGTAGGTCCTCATGCGCCAGGGCTCAGAGCATCTTCCTCAGCTCGTCGTGGACGAACTGCACCTTCGTCCCAACGACGACCTGCACGCTGGTCCTGGAGGGACGGAAGACCCCCGGCACGCCGGCGGACCTGATCTTCTTCTCGTCCACCTGGGTGTAATCGCTGACCTCGGCGCGGATGCGGGTGGCGCAGTAGTCGCACTCCTTCAGGTTGCCCTTCCCGCCGAGGCCCTCAAGGATGATGGCGGCCATGGCCGTGAAGTCGTCGTTTTTGAGTTTCACGCGCTTCTCCGCCTCAAAATCGTCGTCCTCGCGGCCCGGCGTCTTCAGGTCGAGAGCCGTGATGACGGCGCGGAACACGAAGTAGTACACCACGGCGAAGCCGAGGCCAATGGGGATGATGAGGAGCGGGTTGACCGCCATGGGGGCCTTGAAGCTCAGGATGTAGTCCACCATGCCGGCGCTGAAGTTGAAGCCGCAGCGCACGGGCAGCCACGCGCAGAGCGCCGCGGAGACGCCCGTCAGGACGGCGTGGACGATGTAGAGCACCGGGGCCATGAACATGAAGGAGAACTCCAGCGGCTCGGTGATGCCCGTGAAGAACGACGCCAGCGCGCCCGCCACCATGAGGCTCGCGACGACCTTTTTGCGCTCCGGCCGCGCCGTGTGGTACATCGCCAGCGCGCCCGCCACGAGGCCGAACATCATCACGGGGAAGAAGCCGGTCATGTACATGCCCGTCACGCCCGGCGTCCCGGCGCCCGCCCAGAAGTTGCCCAGGTCGTTGATGCCCGCCGTGTCAAACCAGAAGACAGCGTTCAGCGCGTGGTGCAGGCCGAAGGGAATCAGCGCGCGGTTCAGCATGGCGTAGAGCCCCGCGCCGACGGGCCCCATTCCCAGGATGGAGATGCCGAACGACACCAGCCCGTTGTAGAGCACCGGCCACACGTAATACAGCACGATGGAGGCGATGATGGAGGCCAGGGCCGTCACGATGGCGACGCAACGCCGCCCGCTGAAGAACGCCAGCCAGTCGGGGAGCCGCGTGTCCCTGAAGCGGTTGTAGCAGCCCGCGCCGAGGAGCCCCGCGAAGATGCCGATAAAGGCGTTCTGTATCTTGCCGAAGGCCGCCGGGACCTGAGACACGTCCACACCCCGGTACATCGCCACCGCGCCGCTGGACAGGAGCGTCGTGATCATGAGCCACGACACGAGGCCCGCCAGGGCGGAGGTGCCGTCCTTGTCGGACGCCATGCCGATGGACACGCCGAGGGCGAAGAGGATGGGGATCTGGTCGATGATGGCGGACGCGGCCTTGATGCAGAACGCCGCGGCGAGGCTGTTGGCCCCCCAACCCACGGGGTCAAGCCAATAGCCGACGCCGTAGAGGATCCCCGCCGCCGGGAGGCAGGCGACCGGGAGCATCAACGACTTGCCGATACGCTGAAGGTACTTCATCATAGCGCAATTCCTCCTTCGAGCTTAACACGAGCTTAACAAACTGAGACGGCGAACGCAGGAGAACTTCACAAAACTATTATAGCCCTTTCCGGACGCGCGCACTATGCTAAAATAAACGCAGAGAGGGCTCCGGGTAAGAGTTCAGGGCGTACCGTGAGCGGAGAGTCCGCCCTGCGAGGGGAGGCGGCGTGACGCGGGTGCCCAAGGGCACAAGCGCAAAAGCGCTCCAAACCGACAGCGGTGGCGGGACATCCTGACCGGAATTCATCACCGTGCCGCTGCTCTTGACTGGCTTGTGCGCCTGACCCTGATGGCATGGGGCAGGGACACTCGTCAGACACCGGAAGCACTGACCACAAAACTTCTTTGCCTTACGAGGGTCCAGTTCCCTCTTGCTGGTCCTATTTTGCCATATGTCTCAAGGGGAAGGCCAATGGACAACTTATTCGACTGTCTGGTGATCGGCGGCGGGGTTGTCGGCAGCGCGATTGCCCGCGAGCTGTCGCGCTACCGGCTCAAGGTCGGGGTGCTGGAAAAAAATCTTGACGTCTGCTATGAGACAAGCGGCCGGAACACGGCCGTAATCCACGGCGGCTTTGCCTACAACACGGGGTCGTTAAAGGCCCGCTTCTGCGTTGAGGGCAACCGCGGAATGACCCGGCTCGCGGAGGAGCTGGACTTCAGGTTCGCGCGCACGGGGAAGGTCCTGATCGGCAACTCGGAGGAGGACAGAGCCTCCCTGACGCGCACCATGGCGCAGGGCGAGAGGAACGGCGTCGAGGGGCTGAAGATGATCGACGGGGACGAGCTTCACAGGATGGTCCCCACCGTCAACGGGAAGTTCGCCATGTGGTCGCCCAGCTCCGGCATCGTGGACCCCTTCATGTACACCATCGCCCTCGCGGAGAACGCCGCCATGAACGGCGTGAGGTATTTTCTGGACAACAGGGTGACGGCGATATCCCGCGACGCGGAAGGAATTTATCGCGTCACGACGAGCAGGGGCGTTTATCACACGCGCTGGGTTGTCAACAGCGCGGGGCTGGGCTGCAAGGAGATCTCCGACATGCTGGGGCTGACGGGGTACGGGCTCGTCTTCTCGAAGGACCACTATATCATCCTCGACCAACGCTGTGGAAAGGACGTCCCGCTTCCCCTCTACACGGTCCCCTCGAACACGTATATGGGCATCCACGTGACGCCCACCACCGACGGCAACGTCCTGGTGGGGCCGGACGCGGAGGAGCTTCCGGAGCTGCCTCATCCGGCAGGTTCCCAGGAGGCCCTCTACGACGTCCCGCAGAGGAACATTGACTTTCTGGCGGAGGACGCCTCCATCCTCTGGCCCCACATCCACCGAAAGGACTACATCCGCACCTACTGCGGCATCCTGCCCAAGTGGGTGGACGGGAACGGCGCCATTCAGGACTTCAAGATCGAGATACGGGACGACATCGCGCCGCGGGCGGTGAACCTGGTGGGCATCGAGTCGCCGGGGTTGACCTGCGCGGTCCCCATCGCCAGGTATGTGCTCTCCATGATGATGGAGCGGGAGCGCTTCGCGCCCAACCCGGACTTCAACGGCAGACGAAAGGGCATCCGCCGGTTTGCCGAGATGACGGACGACGAGCGGGCCGAGGCCATCCGGCAGAACCCGGACTACGGCGAGCTGATCTGCCGGTGCGAGAAGGTCTCGCGAGCGGAGATCCTTCAGGCCATCCACAACCCCCTGGGCGTGGACACGCTCACCGGCATAAAATACCGCACACGCTCCATGATGGGGCGCTGTCAGGGGGGCTATTGTCAGATGCGCGTGGAGCAGATGATTGAGCAAGAGAAGGGCAAACGCGAGACGGAGGTCCTGTACAACCGGCCGGGGTCGCGGGTGCTCTTCGGAAAAATCAGGGAGGAAGCGCGATGACGAATACCCTCTTGGACGCGGGGGCGGAGCGCGGCGTTGACGTCCTCATCGTTGGGGGCGGGCCCGCCGGCCTCGCGGCGGCGGTGAAACTCTGGGACATGGGCGTCCACAGCCTGCTGATCCTGGAGCGAGAGAAGCAGTTGGGCGGCATCCTGCGGCAGTGCATCCACGACGGCTTTGGCCTGACCCGCTTTGGGACCACGCTGAGCGGCCCGGAGTACGCGCAGCATTTCATCCGCGAGGTTCAGGAAAAGGGCATCCCGCACCTTACCAACGCGGCCGTGGTGGACATCAGCGGGGACAAGCTCGTGACCGTGGCCACAAGGGAGGGCCTTCGCCGCTGGCGGGCAAAGGCGGTGGTCCTCGCCATGGGGTGCCGCGAGCGCACGAGGGGGGCCCTGGCGATCCCCGGCGAGAGGCCGGCGGGCGTCTTCACGGCCGGCGTCGCCCAGGCGTACATGAACCTCTGCAACCGCATGCCGGCGCGCGAGGTGGTCATCCTCGGATCCGGGGACATCGGGATGATCATGGCCCGCCGCCTGACCCTGGAGGGAGCGCACGTGCAGGCGGTCTTTGAGGTGCTGCCCTACCCCAGCGGCCTGCCGCGGAACATCGAGCAGTGCCTGAACGACTACAACATCCCGCTGTACCTGAGCCACACGGTGACGGCCATCCACGGGGACGCCCGGCTCACCGGCGTCACGGTCTCGGAGGTGGACGAGCGCATGAGGCCCATCCCCGGCACGGAGAAGGAGTACCCCTGCGACACGCTGATCCTCTCCGTCGGGCTGATCCCGGAGAACGAGCTTTCCCTTGACTCCGGGGTCCGGCTGGACGGCCGCACGAGGGGGGCGGAGGTCGATGAGTTCTTCCAGACGTCGGTCCCCGGCATCTTCTCCGCCGGAAACGTGCTTCACGTCCACGACCTGGTGGACTTCGTCTCCCTGGAGGCGGAGTCGCTGGCGGAGAGCTGCGCGAGGTACATCCGCGAGGGCCTGCCGGGGTGCGCGCTGGCCATCACCGCGGACAAAAGCGTGAACCACACGGTCCCCATGCGGGCCAGCGGCGCGCGCGACGTTCACCTCTCCCTTCGCGCGGCCCGGCCCTTCCGGGACTGCCGCGTCGTCGCGCGGCAAGGCGGCCGGGAGCTCGCCTCGAAAAAGATGAGGAAGGCCATCCCGGCGGAGATGATCCATTTGGACGTTCCGGCCTCGCAGATTGCCGGGCAGGAGGATATCGTCGTCTCCATCGAGGCGCGGGAGGGCGTCTGAGGAGACGAAAATGTAGACGCGCAAACGACAAACACGGCGGGGGACACCTCGCCGTGTTTTATTCTGTCCAGCATAGCCTAAGCAGAGGCGTTGTGACGCAATAAGGCCTGCCAGGAGGTATCGGACTCACGGCCCTCTGTTGATGGCCCGCCCCTGCTGATGTCTATTATTCAATATAGCGAGCCCCCTTTAACAGGGGTGTGCGTGGACACAAACGGAGCTTTTTCTGGCGGGTTTCCCCCTTTGGCGGGGGCCTGCCGCTTTTTTGCTTGACCCACTGGAAAAAGCAGGGGCGTTGTGGTACACTACAACTTGTGTAAGAGCAATAATGTCCACGCGACCACTTGTGAGTGGCCCGCCTCTGCTTATGTCTATTATAGCATAGCCTGGGGCTTTTAACAGGGGTCGCGTGGACACATGGGATTTTTGTGCAAAATTTCATGGAGGCGTGGCCCCTGTTTTGTCTTTTTCTGCTGTCGGACGGGGGTTGAGGGCTGTGGATGGAAGGGGGGAAT
>JAFUYV010000036.1 GCA_017476945.1 Fretibacterium sp. | reverse complement strand
GGGCAGCGATGAGTATCTGCGGGAGATCGCGGCGGAGGTGGGCGTCCCCTGCCTGCGCAAGGACTTCACCGTGGACGAGTACATGATCTGCGAGGCGAAGCTCTTCGGCGCGGCGGCGGTGCTGCTGATCGTCTCCCTGCTGGGCGGGGGGGAGCTCCGGCGCTTCATCGAGATCTGCGACGGGCTGGGGCTCTCCGCCCTGGTGGAGGCCCATGACGAGGGAGAGATCCGGATGGCGCTGGATGCGGGCGCAAGGGTCATCGGCGTGAACAACCGGAACCTGAAGGACTTTTCCGTGGACGTGGGCAACAGCGGCAGGCTGCGTTCTTTGGTCCCAGAGGGTATAATCTTTGTGGCGGAGAGCGGCATTCAGACGGCGGAGGAAGTTGAGGCGATGCGGCGGGCCGGGGTCAACGCCGTCCTGGTGGGAACAGCGCTGATGAGCGCGCCGGACAAACGGGCCGCTTTGAACGCACTGAGAGGGGGAGATTAAATGCCAACCATATCTATGTTTTTCGGTATCATCATCAGGATGTTCTTTAGAGGGGAGCATCAATCGCCCCACTTTCACGCCTTTTATCAGGATTACGAGGCGGCGTTTGATATGGACGGAGACCTTATTGACGGTCATATGCCTCAGAAGCAGAGAAATCTGATCAAGGCATGGGCGACGCTTCATCAGGATGAGCTTCTGGCTGATTGGAAGCTCGCCGAGAATAAGGAACCTCTCTATCCGATCGACCCTTTGCGGTAGAGCAGGGAGATTATTCCTATGAAAACTCCTGTATGGTCAGTGAAAAGCGTGTGCCCCACAGAGGATTACACTTTGCTCTTGACCTTTGCCAGCGGGGAGCGCCGTGTTTATGATGCGCGTCCTCTGTTAGAGGAAAACCTCTATATCAAACTCAGAAATCCCGGTTTTTTTAAAAAAGCCCACGCTGAGTATGGCACCGTCGTCTGGACGGACGATATCGACATTGCGCCGGAGCACCTGTACGAGTGCAGCGTGCCTGCCGGGAATGAGTTTTGAGGACATTGACGGGAGGGGACAGTCATGGCGGTCAAGGTGAAGGTCTGCGGGATGAAGAGCGAGGCGGATATCGGGCTGGCCAACGATCTGAGGCCCGACTACGTGGGCTTTATCTTTACGCCGAGGAGCCGGCGCTTCATCGCCCCGGAGTACGCAGGGCGCCTGAGGGCTGAGCTGCGGGAGGGCATCAAGGCCATCGGCGTCTTCGTCAACGAGCCCCTTGACGCCGTGGGGATGTGCGCGGATGTGGCGCGGCTCGACGGGGTGCAGCTCCACGGCAACGAGACGGAGGAGTACATCTGCTCCCTGAGGGAGTACATCCGCTGCCCCATCATCCGGGCCTTCAAGGTGACGGGCCAGGCGGTGATTGACCGGGCGGTGTTTTCGTCGGCGGACTACATCATGTTCGACGGCGGCGCGGGCGAGGGCAAGCCCTTTGACTGGTCACTCCTCAAGACCGTGAAGCGCCCATACTTCCTGGCCGGGGGGCTGACCCCGGAGAACGTGGAGAACGCGATGGCCGTCTCCCCTTCGCCCTATGCCCTCGACGTCAGCTCGGGTGTCGAGATCAACCGGAGCAAGGACTACCGCAAGATGATGAAGTTCATCGCGGGCGTCCGGAACTACAAGAAGGCGGGATAAAATTCCCGCGTTGAAAAACGCAAACGCAGGCGGGCATCTCTTAAAAGAGCGGCCCGGAGCGCCTCAGTGGTGTTGGAGAAATGTCAATGACGAGGTGAGATCATGACCAACCCGAATGGCCGGTTCGGCGTCCACGGGGGACAGTATATCCCGGAGACGCTGATGAACGCCGTGATAGAGCTTGAGAAGGCATACAACCGCTATAAGGACGAACCGCGGTTCAACGCGGAGCTGACGGCGCTGCTGAACGATTACGCGGGCCGCCCCAGCCGGCTGTACTTCGCGAAGAAGATGACGGAGGACCTGGGCGGCGCGAAAATCTACCTGAAGCGCGAGGACCTGAACCACACGGGCGCGCACAAGATCAACAACGTGCTGGGTCAGGCGCTGCTGGCCAGGAAGATGGGCAAGACGCGCCTCATCGCCGAGACGGGCGCGGGGCAGCACGGCGTCGCCACCGCCACGGCCGCGGCGCTGATGGCCATGGAGTGCGTTGTCTTCATGGGGAAGGAGGACATCGCGCGCCAGGCGCTGAACGTCTACAGGATGCGCCTGCTGGGCGCGAGGGTCGTCTCGGTGGACACGGGCACGGGTACGCTGAAGGACGCGGTCTCCGAGGCGTTCCGGGAGTGGACGAGCCGCATTGACGACACGCACTACTGCCTTGGCTCCGTCATGGGGCCGCACCCCTTCCCCACCATCGTGCGGGACTTTCAGGCCGTCATCTCAAAGGAAATTAAGGAGCAGGTGCGCGAGCGCGAGGGGCGCCTGCCGGATGCCGTGCTGGCCTGTGTTGGGGGCGGCTCCAACGCTATCGGGAGCTTCTATCACTTCATTGACGAGCCCGGCGTGGCCCTGATCGGCTGCGAGGCCGCGGGGCGGGGCGTGGACACGGCCGAGACGGCTGCCACGATGACCGTGGGGCGGCTGGGCATCTTCCACGGGATGAAGTCCTACTTCTGTCAGGACGAGTACGGCCAGATCGCGCCGGTCTACTCCATCTCCGCCGGGCTGGACTACCCTGGCGTGGGGCCGGAGCACGCCTGGCTGCACGACACGAAGCGCGCCCAGTATGTCCCTGTCACGGACGCCGAAGCTGTGGATGCCTTTGAGTATCTCTCGCGCACCGAGGGCATCATTCCCGCCATTGAGTCCGCCCATGCCCTGGCGCACGCGATGAGGATCGCTCCGTCAATGGGAAAGGATAAAATCATCGTCGTGACGCTCTCCGGGCGGGGCGACAAGGATTGCGCCGCCATCGCGCGCTACAGGGGGGAGGACCTTCATGAGTAACATCGCCAGCGCTTTTGATTTAAAGTTCGGGGGGAAAAGACCCCCTGAAACCCCCAGCAATGGCAAGGCCTTCATCCCCTACCTGTGCTGCGGCGACCCCGACCTGGAGACGACCGCCGCCCTGGTGCGGGAGATGGCGCGGCAGGGGGCGGATTTAATCGAGCTGGGCGTCCCCTTCTCCGACCCCACAGCGGAGGGCCCCGTCATCCAGCAGGCCAGCCTCCGGGCGCTGCAAAGCGGAACGACAACGGACAAGATTTTTAATATGGTCCGGGAACTGCGAGAGGATGTAAAAATCCCGATGGTCTTCATGACCTACGCTAACGTCGTCTTCTCCTATTCAAGTCTCTCGGCGACGCCTGACGGGACGGAGAAATTTCTCTCGGCCTGCGAGGACATCGGCATGGACGGGCTGATCCTGCCCGACGTGCCCTTCGAGGAGAAGGAGGACTTCGACGGCGCCTGCTCGGCCCACGGGCTCGACCTCATCTCGCTCATCGCGCCCACGTCGGCCGACCGCATCGCGAGGATCGCCCGCGGCGCGAGGGGCTTTATCTACATCGTCTCGTCCCTCGGCGTGACGGGCGTGCGGAAGGAGATCACGACGGACATCGCCTCCATCGTCCGCAACATCCGCGAGAACTCGAACATCCCCTGCGCGGTGGGCTTCGGCATCTCCACGCCGGAGCAGGCGCGGACCATGTCCCGTGCCGCGGACGGCGTCATCGTCGGCAGCGCGATCGTAAAGCTCATCGCCCAGCACGGCCGCGACTCGGTGAGACCCGTCGGCGAGTACGTCCGTTCCATGAAGGACGCGCTGAGGGGCTGAGAGCCCGCGGAAATCAGCACAAAACCGCCCCCGGAGCTCACAAGCCCTGGGGGCGGCGCTTTTCTGGGTTTTGGCGGAGCCTTACCCCAACATCGGGGCGAAAATTCCCGCCAGAACGACCGAGGTGAGCGTCACGGTGACGAACCCGCCGATGAGCATCTTGGGCAGCATCTGATCCATCAGGAAATTGTAGGTTCCCTCATCGCCGTCCGCCAGGGCCTTGGACGCCTCGTCCGTCAGGACGTAGTTGGGCGGAAAGCCGTACAGCGCCGTGAGGGACAGGGCCATGGAGATCGCCCCCGTGTAGCCGAGGATCTTCCCCACGATGATGGAGGCCGCCAGCAGACCCGCCACGCCGACCGCCACGATGACCGCGATGGGCTTCATGAGCTGAGGCAGCATCTCAGGCGTGCCGCGGTTCAGCATCCCCATGATGAAGACCATCAGGATGGCGCCGAGGTAACCCAGGGCGCCGGCCTTCAGCAGCGGCTTGCGCTCCACGATACCCAGCTCCGCGGCGATGGCGCCGAAGATCAGGCACAGGACCAGCGGATGGACGCTGATGGAGGTCAGGCCCTTGAGCTGCTCGGAGGCAAACTGGGAGAGCAGGCCAATGATGGCGGTGCAGGCCAGGT
The DNA here is from genome assembly GCA_017476945.1 of Fretibacterium sp. GTDB lineage: Bacteria > Synergistota > Synergistia > Synergistales > Aminobacteriaceae > JAFUYV01. The sequence continues at coordinate 2,047 of JAFUYV010000036.1, read as the reverse complement.
GTGTGTAGTTGGTCTGATACTTCGCCGGGACGAGGTGGAAGCCGCCCCTGTTGTTGCTGGCGTCGGCGGCCTTCGCCTCGGGGAGCCGGCCCTCGGCGCGGAGGCGGAGCAGGCGCTTGCCCTCGCTCTTGAGGCACAGCGCGGTGATGGGATAGCCCACAAATCCCTGCACGATGTAGATCAGCAGGGCCATGACGGACCACAGGGCCATCCCCTTGGCCGCGGCCGCCTCGCTCATGATGATGGCCGCGACGATGCCGCCGGAGAGGGGCGGCGTGCCGGCGATGATGGCGTTGCGGTCGATGAGCTGCGTGCCGCCGTACAACAGCGCCGCGCACATCCCCGCGAGGCCGGCGACAGCGACGGCGACGCTCTTCCATTCCTGACAGAGCTCACGGACGCTCATCAGCGTGCCCATGTGCGTGATGAGCAGATACATGGAGACGTTGGCGATCATTCCGCCCATCTGCGCCTTATCGACAACATCCAGCGGCAGCCAGCCCTGCCAGAACCCGGCCAGAAACAGCGCTGCCGCCACGAAGACGGACGGGATAAAGGCCTTGGTGATGGTGGAGACGATGTCCCCGATGGACATGATCACCAGGACCGCGACGAGGCAGACAAGGGCGAAAAGCATAGGACTCATAAAAGGACCCCCTCCTACGGGAATAAACTCTGCCCTGACGGCTCAGGGTAACGGAAAAATTATAGCCCATTTCCCTCGATTTGGCTTTTTGAAGAGGGGGCATCCACCCATTTACACGTTCCCCAGGTGCACGCGCCTCAGCCGGCCCCGCGCGAGGGCGGCGAAGGAGCGGAGCAGGGCGGTGTCCGTGGGAGGCCCGGCGTAATGCCGCCTGGGAAAACAGCGGGTGATGTGCAGGGGGATGTCCGGGGAGAGGTTCGCGACCCAGTCCACCAGCGCGGCGAAAACGTCCCTGCCGTCGTTGAGCCCTGGCACGAGGAGATGGGTCAGCTCCACGTGGACGCCGGCCTGGACCCAGGCGGTGATGTTGCGTTTGACGGTCTCAAGGTCCCCGCCGAGCCTGCGGTAGCCCTCCGGCGTGAAAGCCTTGAGATCGATGTTGGCCGCCCCGGAGGGCCCCACCGCGGACAGGAGCGCGTCCGAAACTTCATGGGACATCCCGCCGTTGGTGACAAGGACGAGGGCGATGCCGGCCTCGCGCAGCAGCGGGGCGGCCTCGATGATGTACTCGGCCTGAAGCGTAGGCTCGTTGTAGGTAAACGCCACAGCCCCCAGCCCAAGGTCCGCGGCGGCACGCGCCAGCTCCCCGGGCGGCAGGTAGGGGACAGAGGCAAAAGCCCCGCAGGCGGACGCCCCCGGCCGGGCGATCGTATGGTTCTGACAGAAGGGACAGTCCATCGTGCAGCCCAGGCTCCCCAGCGAGTAGATAAGGCTCCCCGGCCGCCAGTGGGCGAGGGGTTTCTTCTCAATGGGGTCAATGGCGCGGGCGCAAAAACGCCCCAGCCACGGGGAAGTGAGCGTCCCGTCCCGGTTGAGCCGGACCCCACAGGCCCCCGACGCTCCCCCCGCGACGCGGCAACCGCGGAAGCACAGCCCGCAGGCCACGCTCCCGCCCTCAAGGGGTTCCTGCCAGAGAGCGTCCATCACTGGCCCCGCGCGTCCGGCTCCTTGTAGCGTTCCACGCGGAATCGCTCCAGTTTCACGCCGTCCAGCGTGTGGAGCCCCGCCTTTTGGGCCGCTATCATCACCTGTCGCTCCACCGTGTCCACCCCCTCAAGATCGGGCAGTAGGACGCCGCGCTGAAAGCCCTTCGAGACGATGACGCCGTAGGCCCTGGGGTCAAGCTGCCCCATGCTGTCCACGGGTTCGGGCTCCGAGAGGACGTCCACGGAGAACACGGCGTCCGCCAGCTCACGGCGCTCCATGGGCGGAAAGCGGGGGTCACGTGTCGAGGCCAGAACGGCGTTTTCGATGATCTCCCGGTCCAGGGACGGCCACGCGGGGGACAGCGTGCCGATACACCCGCGCAGGCCGCCGCCCTCCCGGCCCTTCTCCCTGGTC
>JAFUYV010000035.1 GCA_017476945.1 Fretibacterium sp. | reverse complement strand
GCCCTCGTCATCAACTGCAGCCGCGGGGGCATCGTCAACGAGGCGGACCTGGTGGTGGCGCTGAAGGGCGGCGTCATCGCGGGCGCGGGGACGGACGTGTTCACCAGCGAGCCACCGAAGCCGGATGACCCGCTGCTGAGCTGCCCAAACCTCATCGCCAGCCCCCACTCCGCCGCGCAGACCCGTGAGGCCGTCGTCAAGATGGCGCGGATGTGCGTCCAGGGCTGCCTGGCCGTCTGTGAGGGGAAGAAGTGGCCCTACGTGGCGGACAAGGCCGTCTACGACCACCCCGTCTGGGCCGGCAAAGAGTGGGCCGAGACCAATTAGCATGGAAATACAGGAGCAGTCCGGCCTTCGGGAAATTCTGAACGCGGTCACGCTTCCCAGGGCGGCCCTCGTCCGTCAGCGTTTTAAGCGGGATGATATTGAGGACGTCCCCGCCCTGCTCCGGGAGAAGCTCAACCGGGAGGACCTGAGGGCCAAAATCCGGCCCGGCATGACCGTCGTCCTGACGGGGAGCAGCCGCCAGGTCGCCAACATGCCGGCTGTGCTCCGTGAGCTGGCCTCGTTCGTAAAAAGCCTTGGGGGGAAGCCGGCCATCATCCCTGCCATGGGCAGCCACGGCGGAGCCACCGCCGAAGGGCAGAGGGAGGTCCTGACCAGCTACGGCATCACGGAGGAGGCCTGCGGGTGCCCCATCTTCTCCAGCATGGAGACGGTGCGGGTGGGGACGTATGAGGGCGACGAGGTGCGCATGGACAGGTTCGCCCACGATGCGGACGCGATTATTGTCGTGGGGCGTATCAAGGGGCACACCGCCTTCCGCGGGCCCTACGAGTCCGGCCTGGTCAAGATGATGGCGATTGGGCTGGGCAAACGGGAGGGGGCGGACTCGCTTCACCGCTTCGGCTTTGGAAGGATGGGGGAGCGTATCCCGCCCTTCGCCCGGATCGTCTTTGAGCACTGCAACATCGTCTTTGGCGTGGGGCTCATCGAGAACGAGTCTAACCGGACCTGCCGTGTCGAGGTCATCCCCGGCGCGGAGATCTTTGACCGGGAGCCGGAGCTGCTTCTATACGCGAAGAGCCGGATGCCCCGTCTGCTCCTGCCGGAGACGGACGTCCTTGTCGTCCGGGAGATCGGCAAGAACTTCACGGGCAGCGGCATGGACCCGAACGTGACGGGCACGTTCGGCACGCCCTTCGCGTCGGGGGGCATCAAAAAGCAGCGCGTCGCGGTGCTGGACATCTCCGAGGAGAGCCACGGCAATTACATTGGCCTCGGCATGGCGGACGTGACCACGAAGCGCACCTTTGAGAAGCTCCAGACCAACGCGACCTACTTCAATATGCTCACGTCAACGGTGCTGGGCGTCGGCAAGATCCCCATGGTCCTGGAGGACGACCGCATGGCGCTCCAGGCGGCCGTCAAGACGCTGAACGATGTGGACCGGGACCGGGTACGCCTCGTCTATCTCAAGAACACCCTGTCGCTGGAGCATATTGTGCTCTCGGAGGCGCTGCTGGACGAGGCCCGCGTGACGGAGGGGCTGGAAGTCCTGGAGGAGCCGCGGGAACTGCGCTTCGACGCCGCGGGGAACCTGCTGGACCTCGCGTGATTTACCGGTCCTGCCAAAAGGCTTCAAACAAGAGGGAGGAGTGAAGATATTTTCATGAAGGATCGCAACAACTACAAGCTGGACATCGTGCCCGGCGTCGCGCTGGCCGCGTTCTCGCTGTTCGCCATGAGCCAGATACCCAGCATCAGGGTCTTCAAGGGCCTGGGGTCCACGCCCCTGAACAACCATTTCGTCCCCTGGCTGTGGAGCGGCGCGCTGCTGTTCCTCAGTCTGTGGCTCATCATCCGGGGCATTTTGAAGTACCGGCGTTTCGGGGCGGGGGAGGGGGGCTCGCTGTGGGCCGCCCTGGCGGACAAGCGCGAGGTCATCGCCAGCTTCATCGCCCTGGGGCTCTACGTTGCCTTCATGGGATCTCTGGGCTTCGTCATCTCCACGACCGCCTACGTCTTCGTCCAGATCCTCATCCTGACCCCGGCGGAGCGGTGGGGGCGGAACGTCCTCCCCGCGGCCGTGACGGCTGTCGTCGCCGGGTGCCTGCTGTTCTACATCTTCCGCAGTACGCTCAACGTCCTGCTTCCTGTTGGGCTTTTCGGCTTCGGCCTGTGAGGGAGGAGACGGTCATATGATCCTTGAGGGTTTAATGGCTGTCTGCCAGCCGCTGACGGTCCTGTGGATCGCCGTCGGTGTGGCCGTCGGCATCATCTTTGGAGCCATTCCCGGACTCACCGCCACGATGGCGATCGTCATGTTTCTCCCCGTGACCTACTCCATGGCGGCCTCGCAGGGCATCGCCATGCTCATGGCGCTCTACATCGGCGGCATCTCCGGCGGGCTCATCTCCGCCATCCTGCTCAACATTCCCGGCACGCCGTCCTCCGTGGCGACCTGCTTCGATGGCAAGCCCATGGCGAACAAGGGACAGGCGGGCAAGGCTCTGGGCACGGGCGTCGTTTTCTCCTTCGTGGGGACGCTCATCGGCATCGCGATTTTGGTCGTGCTGGCCCCCGCGCTCTGCGCCTTCGCGCTGAAGTTCCAGGCCTATGAGTACTGTGCGCTGGCGCTGTTCTCCCTGAGCATGGTGGTGGCCCTGACGGGCTCCGACATGCCTAAGGGCCTCATCAGCGCGGTGCTGGGGGCGCTGCTGGCCACCGTGGGGCTGGCCCCCATCGACTCCCGTCCGCGCTTCACGTTCGGCCTGTATCAGCTTAACAACGGCTTCGCGCTGGTGGTGCTGCTGATTGGCCTTTTCGCCATCTCCGAGGTCATGTCCTTTGCGGAGTCCGTGCGAAAGAAGCAGGATTTCAGCATTGAGCAGAACGTGAAGATGAAGGGAGCGGGGTTCTCCCTGGCGGAGTTCATCGCGCAGATCCCGAACGCCATCGTCTCCGCGCTCATCGGCGTGGGCATCGGCATTTTGCCCGGAATCGGCGGGGGGGTGTCCTGCATGATCTCCTACACGGTGTCGAAGAACACGTCCAGGCGCCGTGAGCTCTACGGCACGGGCATCATGGACGGTGTGGTGGCGTCGGAGACGGCGAACAACGCCACCATCGGCGGCGCGGTCATCCCGCTGCTGTCGCTGGGCATCCCCGGCGACGCGGCGACGGCCATGCTGCTGGGCGGCCTGATGATCCACAACGTCGCGCCGGGCCCGCTGATCTACGAGAAGAGCGGCGCGGTGGTGTACTCCATCTTCTTCGCCATGCTGCTGGCGGCGGTGTTCATGCTGCTGTTCATGCTGTGGGGGATGCGGTTTTTCGTCTCGGTGCTGAAGGTGCCGAAGAACTATCTGCTGCCCATCGTGATGGTGCTGTGCGGCATCGGGGCGATCGGCAACGCCAACCAGGTCTTTGACACGTATGCGATGGTGGGCTTCGGCCTGATGGCGTACCTGATGATAAAATCGAAGATACCGACAGTGCCCATGATCCTGGGCTTTATCCTTGGGCCGACCTTTGAGGAGAACCTGCGGCGCGTGTCACAGCTCGCCTCCAGCGACCCGTTCTGGAACCATCCGATTTTCTGTGTATTGATTGCCGCCACGGTGCTGGTCGTCATCTTCTCCGCCCGAGCAAACCTTCGGGATGCCCGCCGCGAGGAGGAGTTGAATAAGTAAGGGGAAGTCTGCGATGAGACAAAGGTTTTTTTATCTGTGGATAGTGGCCGCCATGGCGTTCGTCGCTTTCTCCGGCGGATGCGGCGGCGGTTCCTCATCCCCCTCATCCCGGCCCAGGGGGGACATGACCTCCTATCTGGAGGAAGCCCTCAGCCGCGACGTTGACTTAAATTCCCTGAGCAGGGGCGACATCGTGCTGCTTGTGATCGACGAGGGCCTTGATGCCCCTGAGGAGAAGAAGCGGGCGGTGAAGAACGCGTTTGAAAGGGGCGTCCTTCTGACGCTGGCCTATGCCAGCTCCGGGGAAATCAATACCCTTCGTCAGGTGCTGGGGCTCGCGCCCAATTTCTCCATACCGGAGGATTGGACAGACCCCTGGGTAGAGGTCTATGCCATCACCTCGAGGACGCGGGACGGCGTGAGGGATATCTACACCTACGTGACGCCCAGCGACAGCAACTTCGCGGGCGAGACGGCCTCAACTGACGTAACCCAGGAGTGCGTTGAGAAGGGGCTGCTGGAGCTAAAATCAGGCGACGCGCCCGTCCCCGACGGAAACGAGCTTGAGACCGTGCCGGAGGAGATGACAGAGGAGCAGTACCACCGTTCCCGCGTGAAGAACCTGCTGAAATGGAAGGAAGAGGGCCTCAACAGCCTTGAGCAGCAGGTGGCTGCCTCCGCGCGGAGCTTGACGGTGCGTCTGGCGGAGGATGCCTCCGACCTGAAGAAGCTGGCCTCGGCGCAGGTCGAGACGCGGGACTGTTCGGGGGAATGGTTCAGCTCCATCGTCAACTACACCATCTTCACCTGCCATTCCTTCAGCGACGGGAGCGACTACTACCTCGTCCAGCTTGGCGGAAACCTGGCCCCGAAGAAATATGAGCACAAAACGGTAAAGGGAACCTGGGAAAGCCATTATTACGCCGGCTACTATGAGTTCAGCAGCCTCCTGGACTCCGGGGACATGGACGCCTCCGCCGTGACGCTGGTCAAAAACGCCCCGCCCAACGCGAACAACTCCGAGACCGTGACGAACGGCTTTAATTGGAACATCGGCGGGCAGGTGTCCTACGGCCAGAAGGACGACTTGGCGTTCAGCGGCAACGGCGGGATAACGGTCGAGTCGTCCAGCTCCACGGTCATCAACGACTACAACATCGAGAACACCTCCACGCAGGGGGGCTATAAGGCCGGCACAAAGTGGGTTTACCGTTTCCGGCGTCCCCCCGACGGCACGCTGAACTTCGTGGGCCGGAACGTTCAGGACGCCGTGAACGCCTCGCGCTACACGTTCACCCCTGACCTTCAGTGGATATGGCAGGTCTCGAAGTCCTACTGGCAGCAGCATCCGGTGGTCAGGCTCAACACCACCTACACACCGGCAACGGGTTTTTCAAAGGGCAATGGCGGGGCCTTATGGATATCCGGCGGAAGGACTGACTATGACACCCGGCGTGATTCTCATTCCATCGCCGTGAGCCTGACGCCTCCTCCGCACATCGGCGTGAGCAGGGGGACCTTCGCCTTCGACCGCGGAGCAGGGAGCGACACGTTCACGCTCCTGTCCGAGGCAAACTGGACGGCGTCCAGCGATCAGGCCTGGTGCCACATCAACAAGACCGAAGGCGCCGGCACGGGGAACAGCGAGGTTCAGGTTCTGGTGGAGGTGGACCACAACGACACCGGGGCCAGCCGCACCGCCCATATCACGGTCTCGGACGGCAGCAATGCCTCCACCATCGAAGTGGTGCAGTCGAGGTATTGAAATTTGAATTAAATAATTAACATTGGGTTAATTATTTAAAATCACGTAAGGGAAGGGATTTTGTTATGAAGAAACTGTTTTCCGCGCTGCTCCTTGTGATGCTCCTGGCCTCGTCCGCTTTTGCCGCCTGGCCGGAGAAGACCGTCAACATCTACGTGACCCATGCCGCCGGCGGCGACACCGACTACATGGCCCGCCAGCTCGCCGCAGGGCTGGAGAAGGTTCTGGGCGTCTCCGTGGTCTGCACCAATGTCACGGGGGCCAACGGCGCCACCTGCATGACGCAGTACAAGGACGGCGACAAGGACGGCTACACCTTCATCGCCACCAACACCGCCGCGCTGAACGGCAACGAGGCCACCGGCATGGTGGACTTCGGCTACAACGCCTTTGAGCCCGTGGCGGTCTACGGCATCCAGTCCGG
>JAFUYV010000034.1 GCA_017476945.1 Fretibacterium sp. | reverse complement strand
TACGCGGCCCTGGCGGACCACCCCAACATCGCGGGGATTAAAGAGGCGAACGGCAACATATCCAAGATCGTGGAGACCGCGGCGCTGGTGGAGGGGCGGATGGACATCTACTCCGGCAACGACGACCAGGTGGTTCCGATCCTCTCCATAGGTGGCCTCGGCGTTATCTCCGTCCTGTCCAACATCCTGCCCGCAAAGACCGTGGAGATGTGCAATTGTTTCTTCCGCGGCGACGTTGCCGGAAGCGCGGCCCTCCAGCGCGAGCTCCTGCCCTTGGTCAACGCCCTGTTCTGCGAGGTGAACCCCATCCCCGTCAAGGCGGCGATGGCGGCAATGGGCTGGTGCGAGAACCGCGTCCGCCTGCCCTTGACGCCCATGGAGGAGGCGCACTGGCAGCACCTTCGCTCCCTCATGAGCGCCCAGGGCCTGCTGGGTTGAGGTCGGTCAATGGACATCATCATCAGCGGTGCGAACGGCCGGATGGGGCGGATGCTGGCGGAGACGATCGCCGCGGCCCGAGATGCCGATGATCACATCGTCGCTCACGTGGACCCCACCCTCCTGGAGGATAGGAACGGTAGAACGTGGCCGACGCTCGACGGCTTCACCGGTCATGCCGACGTCGTCATCGACTTCTCCAGCCACGCTGCCACAGAGTCTCTGATGAACTACTGCCTTGCGCGGGGCATTCCTGTTGTTATTGCGACAACAGGTCAGACGGAGAGTGAACTTGCGTTGATTCACCAGGCGGCCCGTCGGATTCCCATCTTCTTATCGGCCAATCTGTCGCTCGGGGTGGCGCTGCTGGCGGACCTGGCGAGGCGCGCGGCCTCCTTCCTCCCCGACGCCGACATTGAGATTGTGGAAACCCATCATAACCAGAAGGTTGATGTGCCCAGCGGGACGGCGCTGATGCTGGCCGAGAGTATCCGAACTGTACGCAAGGACGCTCAAGTCCTTGTGGGCCGGCACGAGAACGGGAAGCGTTCACCCCGTGAGATTGGCATCCATTCCCTGCGCTATGGGAACGAGGTCGGGACGCACGAGGTTATCCTGTCCACGGGGAGTGAGACGGTCACGCTCAAGCACGAGGCCGGAGACCGCTCTCTGTTTGCGCGGGGTGCGCTGACGGCTGCGGCCTTTCTTGTCGGAAAAGCGCCGGGACTATACGCCATGCGGGACATCGTGGGAGGGGAATGAGCCATGAATGCGCAGGAGATCATACAATATATTGCGGAATCTGAGAAAAAAACGCCAGTTAAGTTGTATATACGAGAAAAATTTCCAATCGACTACGGGACTGCCCATGTGTTCGGCGCGGGGGACAAAATTGTGTTTGGCGACTGGAACGAGCTGTGCCCCATCCTGGAGACGAACCGTGACCGGATTGCCGACATCGTGATCGAGAATGACCGTCGGAACAGTGCGATTCCTCTGCTGGACCTGAAGGATATCCCCGCCCGGATTGAGCCGGGGGCCCTGATCCGTGAGAACGTGACGATAGGCCGGAACGCCGTCGTCATGATGGGGGCCGTCCTGAACATCGGGGCCGCTGTCGGCGAGGGGACGATGATCGACATGGGGGCCATTCTGGGCGGACGGGCCACGGTCGGGCGGAACTGTCACGTCGGTGCAGGGGCCGTCCTGGCCGGGGTCATCGAGCCCGCGTCGGCCACGCCCGTTATCGTGGAGGACGACGTGTTGATCGGCGCGAACGCCGTCGTCATTGAGGGCGTCCGCATTGGGAAGGGGGCCGTCGTCGCGGCGGGCGCGATCGTCATCGAGGACGTTCCCCCGGGTATGGTCGTGGCGGGGTGCCCGGCACGGGTCATCAAGGCGAAGGACGAGGGCACGTCCCAGAAAACGGCCCTGGAACAGGCCCTTCGCAGGCTATGACGCCATGATTCGGGACAGGCTCAACACGGCTATCTACGGCGCTCAGCGAAGCCCCATACGGGAATTTTCACGCCTCGCGGCCCAAACGCCGGACTGTGTCCGCCTCACCCTTGGGGAGCCGGACTTCGAAACGCCGGAGCCCATTCGCGCGGCCGTGGGGGAGGCCCTCGCCCGAGGGGAGACCCACTACATCGAGAACAACGGCACAGCGGCCCTTCGGGAAAGGATCGCGGCGTTCGAGCGGGGAAATGGTTTGAACTACAATGCCGATGAGGTCATCGTCACCGTTGGTGCTACGGAGGCGCTTTTCGTTGCGCTGTTCGGGCTGCTCAACCCCGGCGACGAGGTCATCGTCCCAACCCCAGCCTTTGTATTGTATGAGCGGATTGTAGGCCTGTGTCGCGCCGCGTTCGTCCCCCTGGACACCCGGGAGGACGGCTTTCAGATTGACGCGGGGAGGCTGGCGGCCCTCGTCTCGCCCCGGACCAAGGCGATCGTCCTCAACTCCCCCAACAATCCGACAGGTTGTATTTACAATAGAAGTAGCCTCGAAGCCGTTTATAATGCGGTACGTGGTAGAGACATCTTCGTGCTCTGCGACAACGTCTACCGGGGGCTCCGCTATACGGAGGACTACCACAGCTTTGAGGAGTTTCGCGACCTCAAGGAACAGACCCTCGTCATCCAGAGCTTCTCGAAGCCCTACGCCATGACCGGATGGCGCGTGGGGTATCTGATGGCGGCGCAGCCCGTTAAGGAGAGGCTGGAGCTGCTGCACCAGTTCATGGTCACATCCTCCGCCGCGCCCTTTCAAAGGGCCTGCCTCACCGCCCTCGACTGTGACCCTTCCGGGATGGTTCGGGAGTATCGCAGACGGAGGGATTACGTCCTCGACCGCCTGCACGGAATGAGGATGGAGGTTCACAGACCCGAGGGCGCGTTCTACGTCTTCCCCTCCATTGCAAAATTTTGTCTGGATTCCAACACGTTTTGCACACGGCTCCTCCAGAAAGCGAAGGTGGCTGTAACACCGGGGTTCTGCTTTGGCGCGGACGACCATGTGAGGATCTCCTACTGTTGCAGGGACGAGGAATTGCGAAGGGGCATGGACCGGCTGGAGAGCTTTGTCCGGGGACTGGAGGAGGGCCGCCATGGAGTTTGACTTTCTGGGGGAGGCCGAACGCCTCTCCGAAGAGCTCGCGGCGCTGCGAAGGGAGTTTCATCGGGAACCGGAGCTGGGTAACCGGGAATTTCGGACGGCGGAGCGCGTTGAGAGGTTTCTTCGGGGCTGCGGCGTTCGGACGGAGAGGATTTTGAACACGGCGGTCGTGGGGCGTCTGGAGGGGGCGTCGGCCGGTCCATCTATCGCCCTTCGCGCGGATATGGACGCGCTGCCGCT
>JAFUYV010000033.1 GCA_017476945.1 Fretibacterium sp. | reverse complement strand
GTCTGTGTAAAGATGATGGAGGCAAAATATTCTTCAGCCCCAAAGGCAGTGTCGCTGTTGCTTTCGGCAGCGCCATCAGCCCTCCTTATTAATAACTCACACGTAATTAACCTTTAATTTAATTATATCACACATAAAAAACCGAGTCTCCCGGCGAGGGGAGACCCGGCCTGATGACGAGAGAGGAAAGAGGTTACTTTCCGCGCTTCCGGAACACCACCACCGCGGCAAGGATAAGAGCCAGCGCCCCAAACCCGGCGTCGCAGCCGCTGCTCTTGCTGCTGCGTGAAGACACCGTCTGTAAACTCACCATGAATAAAACATCGAACCACTTTCTCTCCAAAATCCTCCGCGGAAAGCAGCTTTTTTAACTCAGCCTCCCCGAAAAGAGGAGGCTGACTGTTTTATTTAACTGTTCCCCGCCAGCACTCCCGCGCAGCGAGGGCAGAGCCCCTCGTGTTCGAGAGATGTGTCCGCATGTTCCGTGTACTTCCAGCAGCGCGGGCACTTCGTCCCCTTCGCCCGGCCCGCGGCCATCTCCAGGCCCGCCTCCTCGTCCCTGAACTTCGTCTCCAGCGCCGGCTCCGCCGCCCACTCGAACTGCGAGACGATGCAGATATCCGCCAGCTCCTCCGGCGTGAAGGCATTGAGAACCCGTTTCAGGCAGTCCGCCTTCTTCACCTGCACGGCCGCCTCGAGCGACGTGCCGATGGTCTTGTCCGCCCTTAATCCCTCCAGCATACGGCTCACCGCCCCGCGAAGGGTTAAGGCCTCCTCCCAAAGCGCGTCCAGCCCGTCGTCGAGCTTCGCCTTATCCTGCTCCGGGAAGTCCGACAGGAAGACGCTCTCGGGGAGGGAGGCGTCAAGGGCCCGCATTTCCTGCCAGATCTCCTCCGCCGTGAAGCTCAGGATGGGGGCCAGCATCCGCGTCAGGGATGACAGCACCTCCCACATGGCCGTCTGGGCCCCGCGCCGGGCCGGGGAGTCCGCGCCCTCGGTGTAGAGCCGGTCCTTGCCCACGTCCAGGTAGAACGCGGAGAGCTCGTTGACGCAGAAGGAGTGGATAGCCGAGGTGGGCACGTGGAACTCGTACTCCTCAAAGCCCTTCCGCGCCCGGCCAATCACCCGATGCAGCCGGTCGAGGATCCAACGGTCCATGGAGGGCAGCCGGTCGTAGGGCAGGCTGTTGATGCCGGGCTTGAAATCGTGCAGGTTGCCCAGCAGGAACCGCGCCGTGTTGCGGATGCGGCGGTACGTCTCCGACAGGCCCTTCAGGATGTTCTCGGAGATGCGCACGTCGTTGCGGTAATCCGTGGAGGCCACCCACAGACGCAAAATCTCCGCGCCGTACTTGTCGATGACCTCCTGGGGCGCGACGGTGTTGCCCAGGGACTTGGACATCTTGCGGCCCTCGCCGTCAAGGATGAAGCCGTGGGTCAGGACCTCTTTATAGGGCGCGTGCCCCTTGATGGCCACGGCCGTGAGCAGCGACGACTGGAACCAGCCGCGGTGCTGGTCGCTGCCCTCCAGGTACATCTCGCAGGGCCAGGACAGGCCGAAACGCTCGTTCAGCACCGACATGTGGGACACGCCGCTGTCAAACCACACGTCCAGGATGTTGCTGTCCTTCTCCACGTTATGGGAGCCGCAGTGGTCGCACACCGCCCGCTCGCCGAACAGCGACTCCAGGCTCTCGCTCCACCAGATGGAGGAGCCGTCCGGCGCGTCCTTCACCTTCTCCGCCAGCAGGCGGATGCGGTCGGGCGTCAGGGTGAAGGCGCCGCAGTCCTTGCAATGCAGCGCGGGCACCGGCACGCCCCACACACGCTGACGGCTGATGCACCAGTCCGACCGGCTGGACACCATGTTGTAGATGCGGTCGCGGCCCCAGTCGGGTATCCAGCGCACCTCGCTGTCGATGACCTTCAGCGCCTCCTCCTTGAACTGCGAGACGTTGATGAACCACTGGTCCGTGGCACGGAAGATGACGGGCTTCTTGCAGCGCCAGCAGTGTGGATAGCTGTGCATAAGCTTGCCCAGGCCCAGGAGACGCCCCTTTTCCTCGATGAGGCTCAGGGCCTTCCTGCCGCCGTCCTCCAGGGACATCCCACCCACGATGGGCATGTCCTTCTCAAAGTGCCCCGCGTGGTCCACGGAGCTGTACACCTTCAGACCGTACCTCACGCCCGTCTCGTAGTCCTCCACGCCGTGGCCGGGGGACGTGTGGACGCAGCCCGTGCCCGTGTCCAGCTCGACGTAATCCGCCAGCATGACCAGGACCTCCCGGTCGTCGTAGAAGGGGTGGTTGGCCGTCAGCCGCTCCAGCTCCGCCCCCTTGACGGTGAAAAGGGGCTCCCCCATGCTGAGGCCCGTCGCCTCGCAGATGGAGTCCTTCAGCGCGGCGGCAAAGAGATAGACCTTCCCGTCGCACTCATAGAAGGCGTAATCGTAGCGGGGGTGGACCGACACGCCGGCGCTGGACGGAAGGGTCCAGGGCGTGGTCGTCCATATCACAATATATACGTCCCTCCCGGCGAGCTGTGGGAACCTCTCCCCGACCTTCGGCATGGGGTAGGCCACATAGACGGAGGGCGAGCTTTCATCCCAATACTCAATCTCCCCCGCGGCCAGGGCCGTCTGGCAATCCGTGCACCAGTACACCGGCTTCAGCCCGCGGTAGATCAGCCCCTTCTCCACCATGTCCGCAAAGGCGTGGAGCTCCCGATGCTCAAACTTGGGGGCCAGCGTGACGTAGGGATGGTCCCACTCGCCCAGCACGCCCAGGCGCTTGAACTCCCCGCGCTGCACGTCAAGGTAATGGAGCGCCGTGGCCTTGCACCGCTTCCTCAGCTCGATGGGGTCCACGCCCTCCCCGTGCTTCGAGAGCCCGCCATCCCTCAGGGAACGCAGCTCGATAGGCAGCCCGTGGGTGTCCCAGCCGGGGACGTAGGGCGCGTAACGTCCCGTCATGGTCTTGTACTTGGGAATGAAATCCTTGAGGATTTTGTTAAAGGCGGTCCCGATGTGAATGTCGCCGTTGGCGTAGGGAGGGCCGTCGTGGAGCACGAATCTTTCCGCGGCTCCCCTGCGCGCGTTCACCGCCTTGTGGTAGATGTCATGTTCCTGCCAGAACTCCAAAAAACCCGGCTCGCGCTTCGCCAGGTTAGCCCTCATGGGAAAGTCCGTGACGGGGAGGTTCAGCGTGTCCTTGTAGTCCCTGGGGTCCACGGACCCCTTCTCGCTAGTGCTCATTAAAGATGCCTCCTAAACGCGCGGCAACGACCGCCATAATGGAGAAATATTACCACATTTAACCGCTCACGGCGACGCGGCGGCCTGCCCCCGGAGGAGGGAGGCGCCGTTTGCCGACGGCCGCGGGAAGAGCTAAAACGGAATAAAGGCAATGATAACGGCAATGACAATTGAGGGCAGGAGATTGCCAACGCTGATTTTCTTTCCCCAGACAAGATTAAGTCCGACGCAGAAGATCAGGATAGAGCCGACAAGGGAGAGATTGGACAGGGCGGCATCGGTCATAATGGGCCGGATTAACCTGGCTAAAAAGGTCACGCCCCCCTGAAAGCACGCGACAGGGATTGCGGAAAAGATACAGCCTTTTCCAAACGAGCAGGTCATGACCATGATAATAATCAGGTCCAGGACAGACTTGGTTGCCAGAATAGAGTAATCGCCCAAAATGCCGTCCTGGATTGCCCCGACAATCGCCATGGCACCAATGCAGACGGTCAACGAGGCGGTGACAAAGCCATCGACAAACTTCTTATCTCCCGCGCTGCCTGTTTTGCGCTTCAGCCATTCGCCGAACGCCTCAAAAGCTCCTTCGATGTTGATGAGTTCGCCGATAAGAGCCCCCAGGGCAAGGCAAGCGACTATCAACATGGATTTCCCGCTGTGAATGGCATCTCCCTCAATGATCAGCATTTTTTCAAGTGCGCCGCCAAGCCCGATAAACAGGACGCACACGCCACAGGTCTTGCTCAGGGTGTCCTGATGACGTTCGGACAGGAGCCCGCCAAAGAGGTAACCCAAAATGCCTCCCGCTGTAATGGCTAACGTGTTGATGATCGTGCCGAGACCTATCATGCAGATACCTTCTTTAAGATAAAATGTTACTCCCAAAGAAAGTCTATCATAAAAAATAAAAAAGCCTCATGCCTGGCAAGCCGGCTCCGAAAAAAAGGCTGAGCGGCCCCCGTTAGTTTTGGGTGTTGTTTGCTCTCATGGTTACGCCGCCGCCCCGCGCGGGTAGTCCTTGAGGTATTCGAGCAGGGGATCCGCAGCCTTGGCGAGTTCCTGATTAGAGGGGTTAGAGTAATTGATATTTCTCCTCTATGCGGTGTAACTCTTGAGGGTTTCGTCCTTAAAATCTTGCAGCATATTTAACAGCGTGTCGCGCACCGCTTCAAGTCTGCGGTCATAGTGGGAGGCAAGCATGGTATTCAAGTTCTCTACGGCGATAGTAAACGTAGCGTGGAAGTTCAGCCTGTCGTAAGGATTGGCCTGTTCATTGACGGGAGCTGTGGAGTGCGAGCCGTCCGGCGCTATTCTGTCCATGCCATAATTGTTATCAAGGGCGTACTTGAACGAGGATAGGGCGTCAAACCAATTTGAGGTTTTGGCGCAGATGGCCCCAAACATCTCATAACACGGCGCGTCCGTCATGTTTATGTCATTGATGTGGACGCGGTAGGTTTTGCGAGAACCGCCCGACTCCGATTCATCGACCGATACAAGGACAGTGGGGGCGTT
>JAFUYV010000265.1 GCA_017476945.1 Fretibacterium sp. | reverse complement strand
TCCGGTTGTTCACGCCGATGACCCTTGCGCCCGCATCCAGCGCCATCCGGATCTCTCCCTCGTCATGGGCCTCCACCAGGGCGGAGAGCCCCAGCCCGTCGCAGATTTCGATGAAATGCCGCAGGGTGGCCTTATCCAGCAGGGAGACGATGAGCAGCACCGCCGCCGCGCCGAGGAGCTTCGCCTCGCAGATCATGTACTCGTCCACGGTGAAGTCCTTGCGCAGGCAGGGGACGCCCACCTCCGCCGCGATCTCCCGCAGATACTCATCGCTGCCCAGGAACCATTTGGGCTCCGTCAGGACGGAGATCGCCGCGGCCCCCGCCGCCTCGTATTCCTTCGCGATTCGCAGATAGGGAAACTCCGGCGCGATGAGCCCCCTGGAGGGCGACGCCCGCTTGCACTCGCAGATAAACGAGACGTCCGGGCCCTTCAACGCCCGTTCGAAGGGGAAGCCCGTGTCACAATTCATGGACCGGGCCACCGCCATGACCTGTTCCAGAGGGCGGGCCTCCTTCGCCCTTGCCACGCGCTCGCGCGCATGTCCGGCGAGCTGGTCAAGAATGGTCGCGGCCATGGATATTACCGGCTTGACGCGGCGGCGAACTCCTCAAGTTTTTTAGACGCCGCGCCGCTGTCGATGAGCCCCGCCGCCTTCACGATCCCGTCCTTGATGGAGGGAGCCGCCTCGGCCGCGTAGAAGCCCGCGCCCGCGTTCAGCAGCACCACGTCGCGCCGCGGGCCCTTGACGCCCTTCAGGATGTCCCGCGTGATCTCCGCGTTCTGGGCCGGGTTCCCCCCCACAAGCTCGGACTTTTGGCAGAGCCGGAACCCGAACTCCTCCGGGTTGAGGGTGAACTTGCGATACCAGCCGTCCCGGAAGTCGCAGATGGCCGTCGGGGCACTGAGCGAGATCTCGTCCATCACGTCCTTGCCGCAGACCACCAGCCCGCGCCTAACGCCAAGATCGGACAGCACCTGCGCCAGCGGCTCAAGCAGCAGTTCGTCGTAGACGCCGAGGAGCTGATAGGACGGCCGGGCGGGGTTCGTGAGCGGCCCCAGGATGTTGAACACCGTGCGGAAGCCCAGCTCCCGCCGGATGGCGCCGACGTACTTCATCGAGGCGTGGTACTTCTGCGCGAACATGAAGCAGATGCCCACCGTCTCCAGCAGCTCCCGGCATTTCTCCGGGCCGGTGTCAAGGTTGACCCCCAGGGCCTCCAGACAGTCCGCCGCGCCGCTGTCCGAGCTCGCGGCCCGGTTTCCGTGCTTGGCCACCTTGACCCCGCCCGCCGCCAGGATGATGGCCGCGGTCGTCGAGATGTTGAAGGTGTGGGCGTTGTCGCCCCCGGTGCCCACGATCTCCAGCGTCTTCATATCGCCGGTGTCCACGCGGGTGGCGTGCTCGCGCATGGCGGCGGCGCAGCCGAGGATCTCGGCGCGGGTCTCGGCACGGGTGTTCTTCGTGGACAGCGCCGCCAAAAACGCCGCGTTCTGCGTGGGCGTCGTCTCTCCGCTCATGATCTCGTTCATGACGGCATAGGCCTCGTCGTAGGTCAGGTCGCCCTTGTTCACGATTTTAATAATTGCCTCTTTGATCATCTTCACAGCCTCCTCAGATATTTTTTCGTTTAATTTTGAATATGACGCCGTTCACGCGACAGGTCGATAAAGTTCTTCAGGATAACCTTCCCATCCGGAGTCATTACGGACTCCGGATGGAACTGAAGCCCAAAAACGGGGCGCTCCAGATGACGGACGGCCATAATCTCGCCGTTCCCGCTGATGGGGGTGTCCGCGCGGGCGGTCACCTTCAGGCAACGGGGGAGCGTCTCCTCCAGGGCCGCCAGCGAATGGTAGCGGGCGGCGAGCATCGCCCTGGGGCAGCCGCGGAACAACGGGCAGTCCGCGTCAAAGCCAATGAGGGACTGCTTGCCGTGCATGAGCTTTTTGGCGTAGCTCACCGTCGCGCCGAAGGCCGTGCAGATGGCCTGATGTCCCAGACACACGCCGAGGATGGGCACGTCCGCCAGGGCCCGCACGACGTCAATGCAGACGCCCGCGTCCTCCGGCCTCCCAGGTCCGGGGGAGAGGATGACCGCCTGGGGGGAGAGGGCCCGTATCTCCTCCACCGTCATGGCGTCGTTGCGGACGACCCGGATGTCGGGCTCAAGGGAGCCGATAAGCTGGTACAGGTTGTAAGAAAAGCTGTCGTAGTTATCAATCAGGAGAATCATAGGCTTCCCTCCTTCTCCCCCTCGGGAAAGGGCTCCAGTTCCTGCGCCATCTCCAGGGCGCGGACCACGGCCTCCGCCTTGTTCATGCGCTCCTGGTACTCGTTCTCCGGCACGGAGTCCGCCACGATGCCGCCGCCGCTGCGGATGAAGACCTTGCCGTTCTTCTTGTAGGCGATGCGGATGGCGATGCAGAGGTCGAGGTTGCCCGTGAAGTCGATGTAGCCGGCCGCGCCGCCGTATATCCCGCGTTTGTCCTGCTCGATGTCGTTGATGAGCTGGCAGGCCCGTATCTTCGGCGCGCCGGACAGCGTTCCTGCCGGCAGCACCGCCTCCACCGCGTCGAGCTGGTCCGCGTCGTCGCGTATCAGCCCCCGCACGGTGGACCCGATGTGCATGACGTGGGAGAAGCGCAGGATCTCGTGATACTTCTCCACCTCGACCGTCCCGAACCGGCTGATCTTCCCCAGGTCGTTCCGCCCAAGGTCAACCAGCATGTTGTGCTCCGCCAGCTCTTTAGGGTCGCCTAACAGCTCCTCCTCCAGCCGCTTGTCCTCCTCCGGCGTCTTGCCGCGCGGCCGCGTGCCCGCCAGGGGGAAGGTGTGCAGCACGCCATCCCGGAGCCTGACCAGCGTCTCGGGCGAAGCGCCGGCGGCCTCCATGTCGGAGCCGGAGAAGTAGAACATATAGGGGGACGGGTTCAGCGTCCGCAGGATGCGGTAAGCGTTGAAAAGGCTTCCCTCGAAGCCCGCCTCCAGCCGGTTGGACAGGACGATCTGGAAGATGTCCCCCTCCACGATGTGGCGCTTGGCCTCCTCGACCATCTCGTAATACCGCTCCCTGGAGAAGAGGGGCGTGAGCTTCGAGGTCATGCGCCCTCCAAGGTCCTGCCTCGGGGCCCCGCCGCGGACGAGGGCCTCCATGGCGTCCAGCTCCCGCACGGCGCGCGCATACTCGGCCTCCGCGTTCTCCAGGCGGATGTTCACGATGAAGACGATCTTCTGGCGGAAGTTGTCGAAGGCGATGACCCTATCGAACAGCATCAGGTCAACGTCGTTGAAGCCCTCCGTGTCCGGCGCGTCGAGCCGGAGCGAAGGCTCGGAGTACTTCAGGTAATCGTAGGCGAAGTAGCCCACCAGTCCGCCGGTGAAGGGGGGCAGGCCGGGCAGGGCGGGGCTGCGGTGCGAGGCCAGGACAGAGCGGATATACCCGTTGGGGCTGCCGCTTCCGGCGGGCTGGCCGTTGGACCTGACCTCGCCGTCCCGGCAGGTGATGTCCATCCGGGGCTCGTAGCCCAGGAACGTGTACCGGCCCCATTTCTCGTTGTCCCCGGCGCTCTCCAGCATAAAGCAGTGTCCGGAGACGTTCATCAGGGCCCGCATCACCTCGATGGGCGTGCGGACGTCGGAGAGTATCTCGCGGCTCAGGGGGACGATGTCATAGCGCCCGTCCCGCGCGTACTCCCGGACCTCCTCAAGCGTAAGGTTCATCATGCGTTTCCTCCCTCTCCTGCCAGGGCCATAAAAAAAAGTCCCTGACAGACAAGTCATCTGCCAAGGACGAATATCCAAAAGAACATCCGCGGTGCCACCTTGATTTGCGGGCAAAGCCCGCACGCTCAGCAGGGTACCAGCATACCCCCGGCAACTGACGTATGCCCCACGTCGCGGAATACTCAGCCCTCCGCGACGAAGCTCAGGAAGCCTCCCTGAAACCCTCGAACAACGTTCCGGCCTTTGACCGCGCCCTCCGTGATCCATTTAACGGTTTGTTTCCCTCCCGGCTTCCACCTTCGGGGGCGGACCGCTCCCTCCGCCGGGCTCTCTGTGGAGGCATCACCGTTTTTATCTTCACTTCAGCGGTTTTCCAATATTTAATTGCAGATTATTATAAACATCCTTTCCGGTTTTGGCAAGAGCCCGAAAAGGCCCGGCCGCTCCCCCGCCGCACGCCCTCAGGACTGCGTGCGGACGGTGCGGATGTCCTTCAGGTGACGCCACATCCCCGCGCAGTCCAGGCCGCAGCCCACGACGAAGGCGTCCGGAATGTTGAAGCCGCAGTAGTCCACGCGGACCTCCGTCTCGCGCCGCGCGCTCTTGTCCAGCAGAACGCAGGTGCGGAGGCTGGCCGGGTTGCGGGACTGGAGCAGCTCGAGGAGGTAGGCGAACGTCCGTCCCGTGTCCACGATGTCCTCCACCACGAGGACGTTCCTGCCCTCGATGTTCGTCTTGAGGTCGTGGAAGATGCGCACCACGCCGCTGCTCTTCGTCTCGTTCCCGTAGGACGACACGGACATGAAATCCACCCGCACGTCCATGTCCTCCGGCAGCTCGCGCACCAGGTCCGTCAGGAAGAACACCGCGCCCGTCAGGATCCCGACGACGATGAGCTCCCTGTTCCCGTCCGCGTCCTGCGGGGTGTCCGCCGCGACCTTCGCCGCCAGCTCCGCCGTCTTCTTCGCGATCTCCCCGCGGGAGATCAACACGTCGCCCAGCCTGTACCTCTGCTCCATCTTATCCTATGCCCTCCCATTTTGTCTTGGTTTTCCCCAGCGGATCACGCCAAACTTGCCCAGCACGTCCACGCCCCGCGCCCATTGAAACGTAAATTGTTTTTGCCGGACGATGAGGGCGGAGAACTCATCCACCCGCCGCCGGGACAGGGTGGGCAGCTCCAGCCGCCGCCCCGCCTCCCGGATAACCAGCGAGCGCTCCAGCGGGGAGAGCGCCGCCACGGCCTTGCGGCTCAGGGTCAGCCCTCCGCCGGCCGAGGCAAAGGCTCCACCTCCATGCGACTGCCCCGGCACTGGGGCATCCCGCCCGTCGTCGCCGTCCTGAAACGCCGCCTCCAGCAGGGCCTTGCCCCGCCGCTCCTCATCCTCGCGCCACAGGCTCAGGCTTGCCGCGAAATCGGCCAGATGTTCCACCGCCCCGGCGTTGACGCGCTCCTCAATCAGCGGCAGGAGCTCCAGGCGAATGAAATTCCGCGTGAGGGAGGTGTCGCTGTTCGTCTCGTCCTCGCGCCACGAAAGGCCCCGAACGCGCAGAAGCTCCCTCAGGAATTCGCGCCTCAGCCCCAGCATGGGCCGGAGGAAGCGCCCGTTTTGCCCCGTAATGCCCACGCCGCCGCGAGGGCCCGTGCCGCGAAGGATGTTGAACAGCGCTGTCTCCGCCAGGTCGTCCCGGTTGTGCCCCGTGGCGATGCCCCAGGCCCCGGTCGAGTCCGCCAGGCTGACCAGCTCCCGATGCCTCACGCGCCGCGCGGCCGTCTCCAGGGACTCACCCCTCGCCCGCTCCTCCGGCACGCTGACTTTCCGCTCGACATAAGGCGTCCCCCACGTCTCCGCCCGTTGTTTGACAAAGGCCGCGTCCTCGTCCGAGATATCCCGGATGCCGTGATTGACGTGCGCCACGATGAGCGGCCCGTCGTAGAGCGTGCGGAACATCCACAGCATCGCCGCGGAGTCCCCTCCGCCCGACACGGCCAGCAGGAGCGGCGTCTCATTGGACGCCCGTCCCCTCCGCTTCTCTCCCCCATCGGACAGCCAGCCCTGCTCTGTCCCCGTCCGCCAGAAATACTGCGCCATCGCGTTCAGGGAGAGCGGATAGGGGATGTCGCGGCTTCGCTCCAGCGCGGCCTCTTCGGGGGCCAGACGATGGATAGCGCGGTTGTAGAGCTTCTGCGCTCCCGGCTCCATGTCAGTTGGCCTTCTTCTTCCCGTCCCCGCCGTAGAGCAGCCGGTAAATTTCCAGGTTGGCGGACACGCGCTGCACGTAGCCGCAGGTCTCCTCAAAGCGGATGGCCTCGATCCAACGGTCGAGGGCCAGCTTGTCCCCGCCGTC
>JAFUYV010000264.1 GCA_017476945.1 Fretibacterium sp. | reverse complement strand
CCAGGTAGTCCCCACCAAGCCGCAGCACCGGCAGCGCCACCAGCCAGCCGAACAGCGCCGCCACCAGCCCCGCAGCCAGCAGAGACACCACGAAGGGCGCGTTCAGGTTCAGGAGCCACGGGTAGATGGGTTCAAGGAGCCACATCATCTCCTTCTGCGCGGGGGGCAGGATGAGCAGCGCGGAGACGTAGGCCCCGATGGCCATGAAGCCCGCGTGTCCCAGCGAGAACATGCCCGTGATGCCGTAGATTAAATTCAAACTCAGGGCCAAGATCGCATTGATGGCAATCAGGTTCAGAATCCTCTGCCAGTAGCCGTTCAACAGCGACGGCGCGACGTCCAGGAACCAGACGAACGCGGTGACGGCCACGACAGTAAGGAGCAGGTTTCTCAGTTTACGGTAGGGGTTAATCATATCTTGTCCTCCAGTCTCTCCCCCAGGAGCCCCGTCGGGCGGAACAGCAAGATGAGGATGAGCAGCAGGAAGGCGAAGGCGTCCTTGTAACCGGACAGGTTGGGGAAGAAGGCCACGGACATGATCTCGACGAAGCCCAGGACGAGCCCGCCCAGCATCGCGCCTGGGACCGAGCCGATGCCGCCGAACACCGCCGCGATGAACGCTTTGAGCCCGGGGAACATACCCATGAAGGGCTCCACGCGTGGATAGCGTAGTGCCCACAGAATCCCCGCCACGGCCGCCAGCGCCGACCCCAGCCCGAACGCCAGAGCGATAATCTTGTTGACCGGCACGCCCATCAGCCGCGTGGTCTCGATGTCGTGGGATATGGAGCGCATGGCCAGGCCCGGCTTGGTGCGGTAGAGCATCCAGAGCAGCACGCCCACGAGGAGGAAGGAGATCAGCGGGACCATGAGGCCAAGGGGGATGAGGCGTACCGTGCCGATGGGGATGGGCTTCATCAGGAGGGGCGGCTGCACCACGGGGCGGGGCATCCCGGAGAAGACAACGACAGCGAAGTTCTCGATGAAGAAGGAAACGCCGATGGCGCTGATGAGGGCGGAGATTCGAGGGGCCTCGCGCAGGGGACGATAGGCGACGCGGTCCACCAGAAGGCCGCAGACCGTGGTCCCCGCGACGGCCAAGACGACCCCGACCAGCCAGGGCAGCTTGTAGACGATGGTGGCGAAGTAGACGAAGTAGGCCCCCAGCATGAAGATGTCCCCGTGGGCAAAGTTGATGAGCCGCAGGATGCCGTACACCATCGTATAGCCCACCGCCACCAGCCCGTAGAGCGAGCCCAGACCGAGGGCGCTGATGAAGTGTTGGATAAAGATGTTGAGAGTCAAAGGCGATACCCCCTAAGCGATATAGAGACCTCTGAAGGTTTTTTTTCTTCCCTTTCCTATTCTTCCCTTTCCTAAAAATTAAAAACTATTTTATCATTATACACCCTGAGCGGGCGGCATCAGCCATGACCTTGCCCTTCGATCCCAGGGCGTCAGGGCGTGAAAGGCCGTCATCGGAGCGACCGCGGCCGCTCCCTACTCCGGGACAGGCGTTCGGCAGGGTACGGATGGCCCGCTCCTCCAAAAACTCGTGCAAGCCCTTGCCGCGGCGAAGAAAAATTCCCGATGGAGGCGCGAATATAATATTATGATGCTGTTTATGCGGGACTAGGAAAAAATCGAAGGGGGCGCATCGAAGAGCGTCGTGAAGCTAATTTTGAAACGGCAAAAAGGATGCGCGACGCCGGGATAACCGACCCTGACATTCACAGGTTCACGAACCTTCCCCTTGAGGAACTCAGGACGTTATGACCGCCCGGAACACCGAACTGACGGTACGATAGACGCGAGGACGGCGGGCCGGCGCAAGCCCAACCGGCAGGAACTCAACAAAGAGCCCCGCAGTTGTTTACGATCGCGGGGCTTTAAGTTAGAGGCGATTTTCCGAATGGAACGGGCTCTAAACTTCCGGCTTCACGAGGCCCAGGAAGGTTTTTTTGCCGTCCCGGATCTCGACGATGCCCATCTCCTTCTCGGCATCGTGAGTGGCGTTGATGGTGGTGATGCCCGTGACAGTGGGCAGGTCCTTCGTCGTCTCCAGCGCGTCGCGGATGGCAGTGGGCTCAGCGCTGCCGGCGCGGGTAATGGCATCCACCAGCATGACGTAGCAGTCATAGCCCAGGGCGGAGTTGACGTTGGGGTCCTTGTCGGGATGGACCTTCTTCCATTCCTCGGTGAACTTCGCCGCCACGGGGTTCATCTCCTTCATGGATGGGTCGTAGGCGAAGGTCGTGTGCATGAAACCCTCTACCGCGTCGCCGCCCAGCGTGACGATCTCCGGGTTGTCCATCGCGTCCGCGCCGATGAAGCGGAACTCCGCCCCCAGCTCCCTCGCCTGCTTCAGCACGATCGCGCCCTCGGCGAAGTACGCCGGCAGAAACACGATGTCCGGCTTCTTGGAGATGAGCTCCGTGAGCTGCGCCGTGAAGTCCTGGTCGCCCGACTGGTACTTCAGCTCCGCGACGATCTCCCCGCCCAGCTTCTTGTAGGCGTTGCGGAAGAACGTCCCCAGGCCGACACTGTAGTCGTTGGCCACGTCGATGAGGGTCGCGGCCTTCTTCAACCCAAGGTTTTTGTAGGAGTAGGTCGCCGCCCCGGCCCCCTGGAACGGGTCGATAAAGCAGGCACGGAAGTAGAATTTCTTGCCCAGAGTCACCAGCGGGTTGGTGCAGGACGTGCCCACCACGGGAACGCCTGCCTGTTCCGCCACCTCGCCGCCGGCCATGGCCAGGGACGAGCCGTAGGTGCCAATGATAGCGTTGACCTTGTCGTTCTCGATGAGACGTGTGACGGCGTTGGCCGCCTCCACCTTGTCGGACTTGTTGTCCACAACAACCAGCTCGACCTTCTTACCCAAAATCTCAGGCGTGAGCTGATGGGCGAGCTGCGTGCCCTCGAGCTCGAGCTGCCCCCCAAAGGCGTTCTGCCCCGTCAGGCAGTTGAAGATGCCGATTCTGATGACGTCGTCAGCTGCAAACGCGCCGCCCACAAGGGCCAACACGAGCGTTGCCGCCAGCGACACCCGAAGGGCTAGTCCTGTAAATCCCTTTAAGGATAAAACCTTACGCATGAAAAACACTTCCTTCCTAAAAATTAGCGCCCTGAAATTTCATTACATTTCGGAATTATACATCAAAGTTCAGGAGGACGCTACAGATAATGCACCTTCGAGCGATCAAGCCCCTCAAGCACGTGGGGTTCCTTCGCCTCGTCCGGCTGGCCGACGGCGATCATGCAGAGGATGGAGAGGTCCGCAGGGATGTTCAGAATCTTTCGCACGGCGCCCTCCGTCATCTCAGGCCCGCAACGCCGAGTCATCACCTGCACCCAGCAGCAGCCCAGATGCAGCACCTCAGCCTGGAGGAGGATGTGCGTTGCGGCGATGGAGGCGTCCACCGCCCAGATGTCACTCTTCTCCGGCCGAGCCGTGACGACGATGGCCAGGGACGCAGTCTTGAGCGCGGCGCCGCTGTGCCCCTCGCGGCAGTCGGCGAGCCTCTCGATGGTCGCCTTATCCCGCACGACGAAGAACTCCACCGGACGGGCGTTTCTCCCCGACGGCGCCAGAAGCCCCGCGTCCAGCAGGGCCTCGACGCTGGCCTCCGGCACCGGCTCAGGCGTGAACTTCCGAATGCTCCTGCGACGGCTCATAATCTCCAACATAACGAACACCAACCTTTTCATGAAATTATGCTAAAATATAGGATACACTAAAAACGGCAGGGAGGGAACCGTTATGATTAACCTCAACAGCTACGACACTCTGGGCAAGAGCGGCATGACCCTGATGCAGAAGGCCATGAACACCGCGAACGCCGCAGCGGAGAGAGTAGCGGACAGCACGGATCCGCTGGACATCGCCCAGACCTCGATGGACATGAGCACAGCCAAGACACAAATGGCGGTGGGCGCGTTTCTGGTCCGTTCCCAGAACGAGCTCATGGACACCGCGCTCCAACTTCTTGAGCCGCCGATGAAGTCCTTCGGCATCGGGACGAAGCACGACGGGTGGTATTGAGAGTCGTGGGCGTGACACCCCACCTCATCGGAAAGAGGCACGGCCGCAGCCTTTCGAGAAGGGCTACGGCCGCGCTTTTTTTTCGTTCCACTTTACCGTTCAATTTTACCGTTCAATCATGCCTGCTCTTCAATCATGGCCGAGAGGACCGCTCAACGGAGAGGCGGTACTCGATGAAGGACGACGCAGGCTGGCCCGCCCGGAGGATAGCCTCGGGGAAGGACGGCTCATT
>JAFUYV010000263.1 GCA_017476945.1 Fretibacterium sp. | reverse complement strand
GGTGCGCGCGCCCAAACGCCAGCGCCGCCTCGCCATCCCCGTAGATGCCGCTGTCGGCATAGACGCGGCAGACGATGGGAGCCCAGCCCACGTTGTCGGCGGGCTTCAAATCCAGGAGAATAACGTCGACCTTAGTGATTTTCATGATAGTCCTCCACAGAAATTTTTCAGTTGATGGTCCACTTCAGAATATGGTTTTTCACGCGCTCAAAGACCTGCATCACGATAACCAGCACAACCACCATGAAGACGAAGCCGCACCACGCCCGGTTGTACAGGCCGTACTCGGCGTATTTCTTCACGTAGTAGCCCATGCCGTACTTCGCGCCGTACATCTCGGCGTAGACCAGGACGACAAACGAGCCGCGCAGCGACGTGATGAAGCCCGACAGGATCGAGTGACTGGCCGCCGGGAGGATGACCTTCCACATACGCTTGAGGCCGCGGAGCTCCAACGTTGCGGCGTTGTCCAGGTAGCGCTTGTCGATGGTCATGATGCCGTTGATGGTGGCGAACAGCGTCGCCCAAATTGTGTTATACACCACGAGGAACAGCGATGCCGTACGGAAGCTGGGGGCCAGCAGCAGGGCGAAGGGCGACATGAGGATGGCGGGGATGACGCTGATGGAGTAGACCACGGGGTAGACCACCTCGCGCACGCGCCGGTTCATGCCCAGCCACGTCCCCACCAGGAGCGCGATCAGCGCGGCGATAACAATCGAGGGGATCATGAGCTGGAACGAGTAGAGCACGTTCAGCAGCAGCGTCTGCCAGTCCTCCATGAAAGCGGAGGCGATCTGCTCCGCCGGGGGGAACAGGAAGGAGCTGAAGATTTTGTGCCCGGCGATGTAGATATAGGCGTAGACCATGCCCGCGTAGATGAGAACGGTGATCCAGTATTTTTTTAAAAAGGCCCATAACTTGCCCATGAAACACTCCTTAAACAATTCAAAATTCCCCGCCACCTCACACTGCGCGGGGCGGCGGGGACGTACCCCGGGGAGGACTAGAGGTTGTTGGCCTGGAAGAAGGCTGCCCGCTCGTCGTAGAAGGCGGGGTCCTCGTCACGGCGCTCGGCGATCAGCTCGTCCAGCGCGGCCTTATACAGATCCGTGTTGATGTGGGTGTCCAGGTCATAATCCTTCGCCTCGGGCGCAAGGAAGCCCGTCCTCATCATGATGTCCCACGTGGCCTTGATGGAGTGTTTCACGGGGTCGGCGCTGGGGATGTAGTTGGGGTTCTTGAGGTAGGCCGCCACGAACTCCTCGGAGGCGTCCAACTCCTTCGCG
Organism: Fretibacterium sp.; assembly: GCA_017476945.1. Classification (GTDB taxonomy): domain Bacteria; phylum Synergistota; class Synergistia; order Synergistales; family Aminobacteriaceae; genus JAFUYV01. Next base: position 36,604 of record JAFUYV010000263.1, on the reverse strand, counting down.
AGGATCCTGACGCTCTCGTCGGGATGGGCGCGGAGGAACTGCTCGGCGCGGATCAGGGCCTTGAGAAGCAGCTTTACGGTTGTGGGGTTGGCCTTGACAAAGTCGGTGTGCAGGTTCATGCGGCAACAGCCGTAGTTCGGCATCAGGTCATCGGCCCAGGCCACGATCTCGATCTCGTCGGCGAGGTTGCCCACGCGGAACAGCAGGTCGCCGCTCAGGCTGGCGTAGTCGGCCTCCCCCGCGATGACGGCGGCCAGGCGGTCGCTGTTGGTGCTGTACGTCAGCCAGGTCACATCGTCAAGGTTGTAGCCCGCATCCAGCAGCGGGCCGGTGATCCAGGTCTGACTCCGAGGGGCGGCCACCTTCTTGCCCACCAGGTCGCCGAGGCCGTGCCAGCCCGTACCCTTCTTTGCCACGATGTACATGCCCTTCAGCATATAGCCGCCGACGATGGTGAAGTCGGAGCCGGCCGCCATGAACTGAAGCGGGTTGTTCGTGCCGTTGTTGGAGGTCACGTCGACCTGCTTCGTGCTCAGCGCGGTCAGGGCGTCGGCCGTCGAGTTCAGCGGCATCTCGATGATGTTGATGCCCGCATCCCTGAGGTAGCCGTTCTCCTTGGCGAGCGTGACCAGCACGTTGCCGCTGTTGGCGCGGGCCCAGCGGATTGTATCGACCTCGGGCTTTTCCCGCTCCGCGGCGAGGCCGCAGGCAGCGAGGGCCAGGACAAGAGACAGCGCCAGCAGAAATAAAACACTTTTCTTCATAATACGTCTAACTCCTTTGATTTTAGAATAGCTCAACAGGGCTCCGGCCCCGTCGATGCTCCTTAATGAAAACTAATTAAAACCGCAAAGACCTCAGGAAATGCGCGCGGACACGTCCTTGTTGATCTCCCGAATCAGTGTGTGGCGCAGCCGGAGGATGTCGGGGTTCTCGAACTGCGTCTCGCGCGTTGGGCGACGGTCCGCGGGAAGCGCGCACTCGTAGATGATGTGACTGGGGGACTGGCCGAGCACGAAGATGCGGCTTGCCAGCAGCAGCGCCTCATCCACGTCGTGCGTCACGAAGAACACCGTCTTCTTCGGCTCGGTCTGTGACCAGAGCGTCAGCACCAGGTCCTGAAGGTGGGCCCTCGTCACGGCGTCCAGCGCCCCGAAGGGCTCATCCATGAGCAGCACAGAGGGGTTGATGGCGAAAGCCCGCGCGATGGCGCAGCGTTGCTTCATGCCGCCGGACAGCTCCTTGGGGAACTTGCCGTACACGGACTCGTCCAGCCCCACCTCGGCAAGCCCCTTCAGGGCCGTCGCCTTCAACCTTCTCCTGTCCTCCCCTGGGAAGCGCTGCTCCAGCGCCAGCATGATGTTCTCGCCCGCCGTCATCCAGGGGAACAGGCCGTAGTCCTGGAACACGACCCCCCGGTCGAGGCTCGCGCCCCGGATGGGCTCGCCGTCCAGCAGGAGCTCGCCCACCGTGGGACGCTCAAGCCCCGCGAGGAGGCGCAGGAACGTGCTCTTGCCGCAGCCGGACTGGCCCAGCAGACAGACAAACTCGCCCGCCTCCACCGCGATGTCGATATCCTGAAGGATGAGTTTTCCCCCGGCGTAGGCGAACGAAAGGTTTTTTATGACCATACTCTGCATTGCGTGTCCCCCCTTAACAGGACATAATGGCGCCGGCGACCCCTCATTTGCTGACGAAGTTGAGGAACTGCCGCAGGCGGGGATTCTCCGGACTGTCGATGATCTGCTCCGGCGTCCCGTCGGCGGCGATGTGCCCTCCGTCCATGAACAGCACGCGGCTCGCCACACTGCGGGCAAAGCGAATCTCGTGGGTGACGAGGAGCATTGTCGACGTTCCCTCCTCCGCGAGCTGCCGGATGGTGTTCAGCACCTCGCCCACCAGCTCCGGATCCAGGGCCGACGTGGGCTCGTCGAAGAGCAGGACGTTGGGGCTCACCGCCAAGGCCCGCGCGATGCCCACGCGCTGCTGCTGCCCGCCGGACATCTTCGCCGGGTAGAAGTCCTTCCGGTCCAGCATCCCCACCTTTTCCAGCAGACGGAGAGCGATGGCCTCCGCCTCGGCCCTGGGCTTCCTCTGGACGGTGACAAGGGCCTCCATGACGTTTTCCTTCGCCGTCTTGTTCTTGAAGAGGTTGTAGCTCTGGAAGACCATCGCGGACTGACGGCGCAGGGCCCGCACCTCGGAGCCCATGTGCCGCGCGGCGTCCACCGTCACGGCCCCCACCCGCACGGAACCCGCCGTGGGCTCGCAGAGATAATTGAGGCAACGCAGCAGCGTGGACTTCCCCGTGCCTGAGGGCCCCAGAATGGCCACGACCTCGTTCCTGGCGATACTCAGATCAATATCCTTCAGGATGTACGTCGATCCGTCAAATGTCTTGGACAGGCCCCTGACCTCGACCATTGATTCCATGATTCAAAGGGCCCCGGCTAGCGGTTGGTCTTGAGCCACTGGTCGCTGATATACTGGGTCATGTCCTCGTAGAAGAACTTCTCGGTGATCTTCGCCACTGTGCCATCCTTCATCATCTCGGCAAGGACCTTATTGATGTCGTCGCGGAGCGCGGCGCTCTCGGGGTCGTCACGGAACCACCAGCCCACGTTGTTGCCGAAGAGCTTCTGGTCCAGCATACGGAACTTCATGCCCTGCTCCCGCTCGAACTTCTCAACGGTGCTGACGGTGTGGGCAAAGGCTGGGATACGGCCCAGGTTGGCGTCCATGAAGCCCTCCGGGGTGTCGTTATAGGGGCGGACAGTCCAGTTGTACTGCGGTGCGATCTTCTCCACGGTGTTCTGCGCGGCCTGGCCCGCGGTGCAGCCAATCTCACAGCCGCGAAGGTCCTCAAAGGTCTGGTACTTGCTCTCCGGCTTCACGATGATGACCTGCGCGTCGCCGTAGATGGGGTCGGAGGCGATGTGGGCCTCGAGACGGCTGGGCGTGATGGCGAGGCAGTTGGCGGCCACGTCGATGCGCTTGGAGTCCAGCTCGCCGAACATCGTGGACAGGTCGGCGCAGCGCTTGACCTCGACCTCCCAGCCCGTGCGCTTGACAATCTCGTTCCAGAAGTCGGCCTCCGCGCCCTCCCAGTCCTTCCAGGTGCCCTCATCCCTCATCAGGGAATAGGGCAGGTTGGAGCCGGTGGTGCCGACGACGAACTTCCGCGGCGCGACCTCCGCGGCAAAGGCACAGGAGCACAGCATAAGGGCCAACAGAACGGACGCAAACAGCTTTCTCATTTCTACATCTCTCCTTAAGAAATAATTGCTTACTCGTAAATCGCGTTGCAGCGTTTTTCAAGACGCCTCTGCAAAAACGTCAGGACGATGGTGCAACCCCAGTAGATGACCATGACGATGGCATAGCATTCGAAGAACCGGAAGCTCGCCGCGCTCTCGATCCGCGACGCTCCCATGACGTCCCGAATGCCGACCAGGAAGGCCAAGGACGACATCTTAAACAGGTTGATCATGTCGTTAAAGAGCGGCGGCAGAGCGACCCGAACGGCCTGGGGGATGACAATGCGCGTGATCATCTGGAAGCTGGACATCCCCAGGGACAGCGCGGCCTCCTTCTGCCCCTCGTCCACGGAGATGAGGGCGGCGCGCACGGACTCGGCAACGAAGGCGCTCATGTTGAGGCTCATGACGACGGCCACAGCCACAAGGGGCGACATGTTGAGGACGAGCGCGCTGACGGTCGCCAAGCCATAATAGAAGAAGAACATCTGCGTGACGGCCGGCGTGCCGCGGATGAAGGAGCTCCACGCCTTCAGGCACTGCGCCAGGACGGGAACCCTGTAGTAGTTCACCAGGGCCATCGCGGTCCCCAGAGCCAGGGAGAAGCCCGCGCTGATGAGCGTCAGCGACAGCGTGACGGGGAGCTTTTCAGCGATGAGCGGAAAGGTGGCGAAGAAGTACTCCCAACTGAACTTCATGCCGCGCCGCGTTTCCCGCCGGAAAGGGGGTTCTGCCCCTGCTCCAACGCCGCCTCCACCGCAACCGCGAGTTGATCCGCGCAGGAGGTTCCCTTGCTGCCGCAGAGATTTCCCTTAAGCCGCCGGGCCGCGTCGCGCGCGTCAGCCCCCTCCAGCAGCCTGCCGATCGCCAGAAGGTTGCCGGGGCAACCCCCAATGAAGCTCACGTTGCGGAGCTTTCCATCCTCAATGTCGAAGGATATCTGCCGTGAGCAGACACCCTGCGGCGTGTAAGCGTAACTTGCCATCTCGAGCCTCCAAAACAGTAAAAAATATAAAGTAGACCACGCGCCTGCGCCACATACAGGGGAGTTTTTTTAAAAGGGATAAAATGCAACAAAAATGCGAACGGAAAAAACTTATATGACGAACTGTCGCGAAGGTGCCGCCAGCTTCTCCGCCACGCAAAAGATCCCCCTATAAATGCAGCCCCTGCACTTATAAGAGCCTCCTCACGTGAACCCCTGCACGAACGGCAGAAAACGCAGCATCACTAACCTCCAAAGGACAACATATCGCTATTATACCGCATTTATTTCGCTTTTTGCGCCTATCTGCTATACTCTTTTAAAATTTATACTCGTTGGGCCAGGAGGCACGAGCGTATGGAAAATTTGCTGCTGCTTTTCAGCCATGAGCTGCCCTGCTGGGACGAGGAGACGGTCCTTCTCGCTGGGGACGACCCCAGCGGCTTGAAGCCGCTCGCCGCGTCCGGCAGCCTGATGCCGCTGTCCGGCGGCTACACCCTCACGCCGCAGGGCATCCGCACGCGGGAGCGCGTGTCGCAGGAGATGGGCGTGCCCGCGCCCTCTGTGGGGGAGGTCCTCATCGACGCGGCCCGCGCCCGTGAGATGCTGGAGCTTAACCGCATGATACAGCTCTTGGACCGGGCTTTCGTGACGGATTGGGGCATCAAGGAGCTCACGACGCGCGAGACGTTCCCCGTCGTGCCGTGCCTGCCCGACGGAGAATACTTCAGGTTCGAGGGGGAGAGACTCCGCGCTGTGTGGCCGGACGCCCCCATCGTGAAGTCCTTTGTCGAGGCGTTCCCGAACTGCGATTTTGAGGCGCGGAAACTCCCGGCGCCGGGACAGGCGGGCCTGGACCGTTGGGCGGAGACGGAGCGCGCGCCGCACGGAACACTGACGGTGGACCTCGTCCTGCGAAGCCGCGCCGATTTCGACCACTACCGAAAGTTCGAACAGATAGAGAGCGACCGTTTCCGATTTGTCGACGTCGATCCCCTCTTTGCCCGCAGGGTCACGGGACGGCCGGAGGACCTGCTGCCCTTCATCGGCAAGCTGCACGTCTTTCTGATGGGGCAGCGGCGTATCTACCTTCCCGGGTGGTTCGATTTCGACCACTCCGACCAAGAGGACTGGACGATGCTGTGCCTCGTCACGGACACGGAGGCCGAGCTGGACGAGCTCACGGCGACGCTGCGGCGCTGGGGGCATGATTTGATTGCCCCGGCCAACCCCCTGTACCTTATCGGCACGAGTATTGAGCGGATGCGCAACCAGAAGGAACAGAAGCGCACAATTTATGACTGGTTCCAGGAGGAGACCGTGCGTATCCTCCGGCCCGACGCGTCGGATGGGGAATGATGCACGGGAGGCCCACGCCGTTCAATGTCTCCTTGAGACGGGCAGCGTGGAGCCGCAGTATAATCTGGCCCTTGAGGAATATTTATGCCGCCGCGCCGCCCTCGGCAACGAGGAATTCTTCATGCTGTGGCGAAACGCGCCCTCCATCATCATTGGACGCTTTCAGGACGCGGCCTCCGAGGTCAACGCCGCCTTCGTCCAGGCCCGGGGCCTTCCCGTCGTGCGCCGGAACTCCGGCGGGGGCGCGGTCTATCACGACCTGGGCAACGTCAATTACAGCTTCATCGTGCCGGATCAGCAGGGATATGATTTCGCCTTCTTCGCGGACAAGCTGATCCGGGCGCTGGACTCCCTGGGGGTTCGCGCCGATTTCTCCCGCGGCGGCAACGACATCGCCGTGGAAGGACGCAAGGTCTCCGGCATGGCACAGCACCGGCACAACGGGGTCCTTCTCTGTCACGGGACGCTGCTCTTCGACTGCGACCTCGACGCGCTCGCCCAGGCCCTGAACGTCCCCGACGCAAAACTCCGCCGACATGGTGTAAAATCGGTGCGGGCCCGTGTGGGAAACTTGAAGCCCCTTCTTCCGCGGGCGGCGGACACGGAGGAGTTCATGGCGCTCCTGTGGGAGATGTTCCGGAGGCAGGGCACGCCCTTCATTCACTCGAAAAGTTACAGGCTGTCCGCGCAGGATGAGCGGGCGGTTCGGAAGCTTGCGGAGTTAAAGTACAGGAGCCGGACCTGGAACGACGAGGGACGTTACGATGAATTGGAGACAGGAGGAGAGTTTTGATGCGTGCGCCATTTTTCAGCTCTGAGGTGCTCTACACAAAAACCAACGAATGGGCCATGCGCTGCGGAGAGCGCGTGCGGGTGGGCATTGACGATTACTCGCAGTCCGCGTTAGGGGATGTCGTCGCCATCGATCTGCCGGAGGTGGGCACCGGGGTCACGGCGGGAAAGCCCTTCGGCTCCCTTGAGGCGACCAAGGCCGTCAGCGATTTAAACGCTCCGGTCTCCGGCCGCGTCATTAGGGTCAATCCGGCCGTCGCGGAGGCCCCCGGCCTTGTGAACGACGATCCCTTTGGAGAGGGCTGGCTGATCGAGATCGAACCCGCGGAGCCGGCAAAAAGCGCCCTGCAGGGGCTGGACGCGCTGATGGACGTGGAGGCCTATAAACTTTATCTCAAACATTCAACCGCTCACGCCGCGAGGCTGGCGGCACGGCACTAAATGTCACAGGACGCCAAGCGCATCCAGAATATCCGCCGTCTCAAGCGCGAGGTCTACGGCGAGTACGGTTTTTTCTACTACGTGCCGATGGCCGAGTCCTACACGGTGCAGGTCCCCGTTACCGTGAGTTGCAGCTACCGGCGCTGTCTTTACTGCGACCTGAACCAGGGCGTAACTTTTCGCGAGCTGTCCCTGGAGGAAATCGGTGCGAACCTCGAGCGGCTGCGCCTCATCCATGAGGACGACGCCCGGCCGCCCCGGCGTTTCCTGCTGGCAGGGGGCAACCCCTTCGTCCTGTCCACGGACAAGCTGCTGGCCATCGCTGAGAGGGTACACGCCGCCTTTCCCTCCTGCGAGTACATTGCCTGCTTTGCCCGCGCGGACGACGTGCTGCGCAAGACCGCGCTGGAGCTGTCAGCGCTTCGCCAGGCGGGGTATGACCGGCTGTGCATCGGCATCGAGTCCGGCTCGGACGACGTGCTGCGCTACCAGGAGAAGGGCGTGGGGCGGGCGGAGAACGCCGCCGCGATGGCCGCGCTGGACACCGCCGGGATGCGCTACTCGGCCTACATCATGCTGGGGCTGGGAGGGCAGGAGATGTCCGCCGGACATGTCAGCGAGACGGCAAGCCTTTTAAACGGCGCTCATCCCTTTGAGCTGACGGTTGTAACACTGGTGCTGTTCAAGGGGGCGAGGCTGGCGGAGAGGGTGCGCGCTCATGAGTTCAAGCGCATGAGCTCTTTAGAGACGCTGAAGGAGGGGCGGAAGCTCCTGTCGTGCCTGACCCTCTCGACCGTCTGGAACGCGACGCACAAGACGAATCTCTTTCCCATCAAAGGGAAACTGCCGGAGCATAAGGAGCTGCTGCTCCGGCGTATAGACGCCGCCATCGACGAAATGTCTCATGGAGACCTGAAGCAGCACGAGCTCCGCCGCTGGCAGAATTGGGGGACGGAGTAGGGCGGGGAGCGTCACATGGGCATTACATCAACGATTTACATCCATGATTTACATCCATCCCGGCAAACTGTCCGCATCTCCGGGGCGAACAGGCAAAGATCAAGTGCGCAAAGCGGCTTTTCAGCGAGCTTTCCACCAAAGACGCGGTCTATCATGATGCGGATAGCTATCAAAGTCTGCTCAACATTATGGAGAGCCTGTAATTTCAATGTCTAAATCCGCAGAGGAAAGATTTTGACGATAAACACGCCATAGGTCACAGCTCTCCAAGCACGCGCCCGATATCCTCGTTGATGCAGATGGACCTGGCTTCAATTTCAGTGGGGGCATAAGCCTCGCCCAGGTTGACGCAGGCATAACGGGCGTCCGGCCACTCATGCGTCATCATCCAGAAGGGAAACTTGATGATGGACGGGGTGTTCATTCCCGTGCCCAGCTCCCAGAACAGCGTCCTTTTCCCGCGATGGTCTTTCAGGAAGTCTGAATAGCGTTCCGCCGCGGCGCGCCATCCCTCATCCTCCACAAAGGTATCGTCCGTCCTCAGGTTCATCGTCATGGGCTTCCCGCAGACGGGGCAGAGGGGCACGAGTTCGCTGGGCACGCGCATGTCTCTCTGCTCCGCCACCATGCGGCGCACGACTGCCTCGTTGTCATAGGTCCTCTCATGGCAGGGGACGCTGCACTGCCACAGGCCGTAATCCCCCTGCGTGTAGAACAAGCGCTTTTTGTCAAAGCCGGCCTTCTGAAAACAATGATCCACGTTGGTTGTCAGCACAAAATAATCCTTGTCCTTCACCAGCCGCAGCAGGTCATCGTAGACTGGGAATGGAGCGTCCTCGTAGCGGTTGATGAAGATATTCCGACTCCAATACGCCCACTTTTCCTCCAGCGTTGCATAGGGGTAGAAGCCTCCCATATACATATCATGGAAGCCATACTTCTCCTCGAAGTCATGAAAATATCGCTCAAAACGTTCTCCCGCGTAGGTGAACCCGGCAGACGTGGACAGCCCCGCCCCCGCGCCAAGCACGACCGCACTGGCAGAGTTTAATTCCCCCCGGAGACGCTCAACCCCGTCCGGCGTATTATACGCGGCCCTTGTCCGCATAATTGCCGCCCCCTTCACAGTCCGGCCCGAGCAGGGCACGGTAGATTTCATAATCGGCATCCTTAAAGACGTTAAAAATAACCCGCTCAATGGAGTTGTTGTCTTTCAGAAAATCCACGACGGTCTCCACGGCGATCTTCGCGGCCTCCTCGTTGGGGAAGTGGAACTCGCCTGTCGAAATGCAGCAAAAGGCCACGCTCCCGATCCCCTTCTCCGCCGCCAGCGCCAGGCACGAACGGTAGCACGACGCCAGTTCATCGCAATGGTCCTGCCGGAGCGGCCCCTGAACGATGGGACCGACCGTGTGCAGGACACCACGACAGGGCAGGTTATAAGCCCCCGTCAGCTTGGCGCGGCCCGCCGGCTCTTCATGGCCCTGTTTCTGCATGAGGCGGAAACATTCATCGCGAAGCTGCAGGCCCGCCGCGGAGTGGATGGCGTTGTCAATGCACCCGTGGCAGGGGACGAAGCACCCCAGCAGGGCGCTGTTCGCGGCGTTGACGATTGCTCCGGAATTCAACCGTGTGATATCCCCCTGCCAGAGACAGAGGCGCGGACTTGCGGCCGTCACAGGCAACTCCATGACGTCCACCACGCCCTTCGCCTCCCGCTCCCTGGAGAGCACCCGATCCTGCACCTCCAGAAATTCCCGAGAGAGGGGGAGGGGCGGGCGGACATTCATCAGGGCGCGAAGCAGCCTTCTCCGCCCCTCAGCCCACTGCGGGGCCCCGGCGGCCTGGGGCCGGTACTCCGGCATCTCCTTCAGCAGGACCTCTATGAGATATTGTGTGTCTTGCTCGTAGGCCATGCCTGTCTCCCTCACTTGGGCAGGCGGGCGACGGCAGAAACAGGGCAGTTCTCAAAGCAGTTTCCGCAGTGCAGGCAGTGTTCCGGCCGTATTCTGTAAGGCCGGCCCTCCTCAATGGCGTCCTGGGGGCAGACGCGCCGGCACGTGCCGCAGCCGATGCAGCTCTCCAATATGGCAAACCCTTTCCCCGCGACCATCCCCCCGCCCACAGCGTAGCTTTCCCGGAAGATGGGGGAGACCCCAAGGTTGAAATATTCTATGGCCATATCCTTTATACAGAAGACGACACCGATATCGCGTGTGTCGCCGGGATAGACGTTGGAGAGATAGGGCTGTTCCTCAAAAATCATGTCGCGCCACTCCGCCTGCTCCTCATCGGGCACGCGCCTCGCGGTCCCCGACAGGCGGATCATCTCCTTATACATCGTGTAGGCCAACACCTGGACACGCCCGTCCCGCAACAGCTCCCTGCAGAAGTTTTTGCCCCTGGCCGTAAAAAAGTAAAGGGCATCCGGCTCGTAGTGGATGGCACTGATGCACCGCACCTGCGGGGCGCCGTGCCCGTCCACTGTCGCGAACGCCAGCACCCCCACGTGCTCCAATTTCTTCAGACATGTCGGAGCGTCCATCAGCTCGCCCTCACCCGTCTTTGATATTCCATTCCCCACTGTTCCATCGCCCTCAGGATAGGGCGCAGAGTCTCGCCAAGCTCCGTGAGCGCATACTCCACACGGATTGGAACCTCCGCGTAGACCGTCCGGCTGACCAGCCCGTCGCCCGCCATGGCCCGCAGGCTGTCCGTCAGGACCTTCTGACTGATGCCCTGCAGGCTGCCGCGCAGTTCGTTGAAGCGCCAGGGACGCGCCATCAGGTTCCGAAGTATCAGGAGCTTCCACTTGCTCCCGATTAGCTGCACAGTCGTCGCCACAGGACACTCCGGCAGTTCCTCTTTCGCCAGCATAACCCCACCCCGCTTACATCAGTTTCTATATGCACCACTCAAATTATAGTGTAACCTTCAATTTTTACAAAAGTTACCCGAAGGTAACCAGGTTACAAAAAACTGCCTGCTTGCGCAGGGCTTCCTCATTCGTTTATGATAAATTGCGCAAAGGGGCGCGCAGCCCCAATCCAAGGTAATGGAGGTTATCACAATGGCACTTGCAAATCTTGCGGACTGGAACGGCGGCTCCTCCTGCGGCAGCGGCGGCAAGCCCTCCGCGTGCGGCGGCGGGGAGAAACCCTCTGCTTGCGGCGGCGGCAAACCATCGGCCTGCGGCGGAGAAAAGCCCTCCGTGTGCGGAGCGGGCAAGTAAGACAGCCTCGCCCCGGCCACGCGCCGGGGCGTCTGCTTTCAACCTTCAACAGCATGGTATGAAACGCTATTTTTCCTTTCAATGGCATATCACGGACGACTGCGACCAGCGGTGCCGGCACTGCTACATCTTCTCCGAGGATAAGGGAAGGAAGCCGGAGGCCGTCAGTTGGAAAGGGATGCAGGAGGTCCTCGCCAACTGCCTGGACTTCTGCGAAATCTACAACCGTCAGCCTTATTTTTACATCACGGGCGGCGATCCCATTCTGCATCCCAGGTTCTGGAGGCTGCTCGCCCTCCTGAAGAAACAGGAAATCCCCTTCGCCATTCTTGGAAATCCGTTCCATCTGAACGATGAGGTCTGTGCCCGCCTGCGGGAGATGGGCTGCGATAAATACCAGCTCTCCATCGACGGTATGAGGGAGACGCACGACTGGTTCCGAAAGCCCGGCTCCTTTGACTGCACGCTCTCAAAAATCTCACGCATCAAGGAGGCGGGCATCTGCTCCGTTATTATGACCACGGTGTCCAGCGCCAATATTCGCGAGGTCCCGGACATCATTGACACGGTTGTGTCACATGGGGCCGACGTGTACTCCTTCGCGCGCTACTGCCCCACGAGCGCGGAGAGGAGCACCGGCGTCGCGCCGCTGGAGTACCGCGCCCTGCTGGCGGCCTGCGACAAAAAGTTCAAAGAGTACGCGGCGGCGGGGTGCGAGACCTGGTTCGACAGGAAGGATCATCTCTGGACGCTGTACAAGTACGAAACCGGGGAGTTCCAGATACCCCAGGACGCGCAGCCAGGCATGATCTACGGTGGGTGTAACTGCGGCAACGGACACCTGACCATTCTGCCGTCGGGGGACCTGTACGCCTGCCGCAGAGTTCAGAACAGCAGGGTGAGCAGCGTCTTTGAGGACCGCATCGCTGACGTGTGGGTCACGGAGATGGAACGTTACCGTGATTATCAAAAATTCAGCAAATGCTCAAAGTGCGAGCTGCTGGCCTGGTGCCGGGGGTGCCCGGCCGTCGCCTGCGGGAGGGCGGGGGATTTTTACGCGCCCGACCCGCAGTGCTGGAAAGAGGTGTAAACGATGGACAGCACGGAACTGTTGAACTTGATGAGGGAGCGGCGCTCCATCCGAAAGTATCAGGAGCGCCAGATTTCGCGGGAGGACATGGAAAAGGTTATCGAGGCAGGGATATGGGCCCCCAACGCCGGCGGAGGCCAGAGGAGCGTCATCGTCGGGGTGCATGATGAGAAACTGGCGGAGGCCATCGGGAAGCTCAACATCGCGCATTTTGACCGCAGCAGCCTTGCAGGCTCCTACGTGTCGCACGAACAGCCCAGCATCATCGACGACCCGACACTCAGGAGCGGGTTCTATGGGGCCCCCTCCGTCTGCGTGGTCTTTGCGCCGGCCAACTTTCTTTACAGCATCCCCGACGCCTTCTGCTGCGCGGAGAACATGGTGTTGATGGCGCAGTCGCTGGGCCTCGCCTCCTGCATCATTGCGCGGGGAGAGGAGACCTTCTTAAGCGACGAGGGCCAACGGCTCATCGCTCAATGGGACATCCCCCAGGGTTACATCGCGCGCTGCTTCGTCCTGCTGGGCTACCTCGACGGCCCCGCCCCCAGCCCAAAGCCAAGACATGAGGGCCGCGTCAGAATCGCCGGTTAAAAAATCACAGCGCCAACGCCATGGAGGGAACTATCTCCAGCACAAGGGCAGCCCGAAAGCGAGATACGCTATAATAGGGGGAGTTCTGTCCTTAACCGAACAGGACGCCTTAGAGAAAGGAGCGTGTTTGTGTTGAGAAAAGCGCTGTGCATTTGTATCCTTCTTCTACTCGCTGCCTCCCCTGCGGTGGCAGATGGAAGATCGAGCGCGGCGCCGCTGCCGGACGCGAACAAACTCCTTCAGGCGATGACGGTGAAACAAAAAGTCGGCCAGCTTTTCATCATCCGCCCCGACGACTTGGACGCAACCTTGTCCCTTGATGAAATCAACGACTCAAAAGCCGCTGGGGTAAAGGAATTAACGCCCGTCATGGAGAGGACGTTGAAGGAATACCCTGCGGGCGGCTTTGCCCTGTTCAAAAAGAACATCGCAACGCCGGAACAACTGAGACGCTTCACAGCGGACCTGAGGGCGGCGTGTCATCTTGCGCCTGTCATGGCCATCGACGAGGAGGGCGGCAGGATTGCCCGAATTGCCAACTCCAAGGGCTTCACCGTGTCCAAGGTTGAGAGCATGGAGGCCATAGGGAACACGAAAAATCCTGAAAGGGCTCGAGAGGCCGCTTCGACTATTGGCAGGTACCTTGCCGGGTACGGTTTCACGATGGACTTCGCGCCGGTTGCGGACGTGAACACCAACCCGGAAAACATCATCATCGGAGACCGCGCTTTTGGCAGCGACCCTGAGCGGGTTTCAAAGATGGTGAGCGCATATCTTGACGGCCTGCACGAGCAGGGCATTATTGGCAGTGTCAAGCACTTCCCCGGCCATGGCGATACCAGGGACGACACGCATGACGGCACCGTTGTGGTCGGGAAGACGTGGGACGAACTGCGGAAGGCGGAACTGATCCCCTTTTGCGAGAACTTTGCCCAAGCGGACTCCATCATGGTGGCCCACATCACGCTCCCGAAGGTTACCCACGACGGCCTCCCCGCGTCGCTCTCCAGGGAGCTGATAACGGGAAAGCTCAGGGAGGAGCTGGGCTACGACGGAGTTGTCATCACGGATGCCCTGATGATGGGGGCGGTTGCGAAGAACTACACGCCCGCTGAGGCCGCGGTGCTGGCGGTCGAGGCTGGAAATGACATTCTGCTGATCCCCTGGGACTATCAGGAGGCGTTTAATGGAGTTTTAGACGCGGTTCAGAGCGGCCGGATCTCCGAAGGCCGGCTGGATGGGAGCGTCTTGAGAATTCTGAAGCTGAAGGGCGAGGTATCAAAAGAGGTTCCATATGCGGTTATTTGCCCCTGAAGGGCAAGTGATAAAACAAGTTACATTTTTCAGGAGGGATTGGGTATGCCGGATTTTGAGATTACGAAAGCGACGACAATGGGTGATATGCTCCAGCACGATATGGGGATTGCCTACGTCCTGATGCAGTCGGGGATGCACTGTGTCGGGTGTCCGTCGTCCATTGGGGAATCCCTTGAGGATGCCTGCGCGGTTCATGGCCTGGACGCGAATGAGGTCCTAGCGTCCATTCAGGAATACCTGGCGGGCCGCGAGAAACAGCCCGCCTAATGATGAGACGCCTGTCTGTCGCATTACTTCTGCTAATTTTTCTGTGTGGAACCTGCCGGGCGGAGGAGCCAGTACGTGTCCTCTGCCTCAGGGGCCCGACGGGCATGGGGCTGGCAAAGCTGATGGAGGATGCGGCTGAGGGACACACAGCAAGGCGTTATACGTTCCGCATCGCCTCAACTCCGGAGGATCTGGTCGCGGCCCTTGCGCGCGGTGAGGGGGATATCGCCGCAATGCCCACCAACATGGCGGCAATCCTTTGGAACCGGCTCAAGATGGACGTCTGCCTGCTTTCCGTCAATACATTGGGGGCGCTCTCCATCCTTGAAAAGGGTGATGAGATCCATTCCATTGCGGACCTTCGGGGCAGGACGCTTTTGGCCGCCGGGCGCGGGGCTACGCCGGAATTTGCTTTAAATTACCTTCTTCGTCAAAACGGCCTCGAGCCGGGGAAGGACTGCCGCATTGAGTGGTTCAGTGAGCACGCTGAGGTCTTGTCCCATCTCGTGGCATCGCGCCGCGGACAAACCGTTGCGGGAAAGGGCGACGCTTGCCTGCTTCCCTATCCCTTTGCGGCCGCGGCGTTAGCGAAGGCCGGCGGCCTGCGGGAGGCCTTGAGCCTGGCGGAGGAGTGGAGAAAGGCGGGCAGCGGCTCCGAGCTTGTCATGGGCGTCAACGCGGCCCGGAGGAGCTACGTTAAGTCGCATGAAGCGGATGTCGCCGGCTTCCTGCGGGAGGCGCGCGCCTCGGCGGAGTACGTGAACGCCCATCCGGCGGAGGCCGCCGCGCTCATCGTGAAACACGGGATATTCGACAACGCCCTGCTCGTGGAGCGTGCGATTCCTCATTGTGGCGTCACGGCGCTGGAGGGGCAGGTCATGCAGGACGCGGCGGAGGGCTATCTGCGGGTGCTGTTCGAGGCCGAGCCCCGATCGGTTGGCGGGACCCTGCCGGACAAAAACTTCTACTACGTGAAGGATGCCAGGTAAGGTTGGGCTCATCAGGAGAGCGGGCGCCCTCCTGATTTTTGTCGCCCTTTGGCAGCTTTTGGCCCTTTGCTTCCCCGGAGCGCTGGCCGTCGCCTCGCCCCTGGACTCCCTGAGGGCGCTGTGGGACCTTGGGGGGACGGCGGCTTTCTGGAAAAGGATTCTCCTCTCCTCAACCCGCATTGGGCTTGGCTTTCTGCTTTCCGCGTCGGCTGCTTCCGCCGCCGCGGTGCTGAGCTTTCATATACCGGCCGTCGAGGTCTTCTTCGCCCCCTTCATCACCCTCATGAAGAGCGTCCCCCTCGCCGTCATCGTCATCCTGCTGCTCATCCTCTTCTCCAGCACCGGCATCGCGCTGGCGGTGGTGTCGCTGGTGACGTTCCCCATTTTCTACACGGCCCTGCTGGCGGGCGCGCGCGCCGCGGACGCGAAGCTGTTGGAGATGGCCCGCGTCTTCTGCTGGAGCGAGGCCAGGAAATGGCGCTGGATACGCCTGTCCGCGGCCAGGGGGCATCTGCGCAGCGCGCTGCGGGTCGCGGCCGGCATGGCGTGGAAGGCCGGCGTCTCGGCGGAGGTCCTTGGCACGCCGCAAGGAAGCATTGGCGAGGCGCTCTATGGCGCGAAGGTATACCTCGATACGGAGGAGCTCTTCGCCTGGGCCGCGGTCATCCTGTTTCTGGGCTGGCTCATGGAGCGGCTCTCGCTGACCCTCCTGGATGGCCTCTACTGTCTGCGAGAGATAGACGTATGAGCCATATTGAGGTGCGAGGCTTGTGGAAGAGCTTTGGGGGAAGCCCTCTCTTTCGTGGCCTGAACCTGAGCTTCCCCGCGGGAGAGGTAACGGCCCTGATGGGGCCCAGCGGGATTGGCAAGACGACGCTTCTCCACATTCTGATGGGGCTGGTGCCCGCCGATGCGGGGGAGATTGCAGGGATTCCCAGTCCTCGCTCAGCCGTCTTTCAGGAGGACCGCCTCATCCCCGACCTCTCCGCCGCGCGCAATGCCGCTCTGGGATGCCCCCAGGCTCCAGGTCAGCCGGTCATTTTAGAACACCTCAGCAGGGTGGGGCTGGCGGGGGATGTTGACACCCTTGCCAGCGCACTGTCCGGAGGGATGGCGCGCCGGGTCGCCGTGGTGCGCGCGTGCCTGGCCCCCTCAAAGATGATCTTCATGGATGAGCCCTTTGCGGGGCTTGACGCGGCGACCGCCCGTCAGGTTATGGAATACATAAAAGACGTCCGGGGCGGGCGCACCCTTCTGGCTGTCGTGCATGATCAGGAACATGCGGAAGGTTTGGGCGGCGACATCATCGACCTCAGCCAATGAACGCATAAGCCAGCAGGCTTCCGCGCAACGCCCTTGAGCGTTCAAAGCGGGAGCTTCCCGCCTCGGCCTTTAGCTCTCCGCGGAGTTCTTGTGCCGTCTATTTTTCTTTCCATCAAAGTCAAAGTCTGTGCAGGCTGGGATTTTTTGCTATACTTGAGTACGGTAAAGGTTTGGCGAAGTTTTTTAAGACTTTTGCCGCCGTCATATTTCCATAAAAAACGAGGTGTTGTACAATGAAACTCAGCGACAGGATCACGAGGATGGCGCCATCGGCCACGACGGCCATGTCAGCGAAGGCCAAGGAGATGAAGGAGCAGGGGAGACCGGTGGTATCCTTCACAACGGGAGAGCCGGACTTCAACTCCCCCCAGGCTGCCCGGACCTACGCTATCCGTGCCATGGACGAGGGCCAGACCCACTACACCGTGAACGCAGGCATGAAGGAGCTTCGCCAGGCCGCCGCGGATTATTACGAGCGGCACTTCGGCCTCCGCTACGACGTGAAGGAGGTCATCACGGGGACGGGCGCGAAGCAGCTCCTCTATGAGGCGATGGGCTGCCTGGTGAACCCTGGGGATGAGGTGATCCTCTTTGCCCCGGCGTGGGTCAGTTACTACGAACAGATACGCCTTTTCGATGGCGTGCCCGTCGTCCTGGACACCCAGCCCACGGGCTGCGTTCCCGACCCGGAGCAGTTTGAGAAGCTCATCACGGACAGGACCGTGGCGGTTATCCTCAACAACCCCAACAACCCCACCGGCATGGTTTACCCCCACGACGTGCTGGAGAAGATCACGCGCATCGCGTTGAAGCACGGGATCACGCTCATCAACGACGAGATTTACGAGCGCCTGATCTACGGGGTCTCCTTCAAGCCGCACCTGCTGGAGCTCGTCCCCGAAGCTCGTGACCTCGTCCTGAACATCAACGGTGTCAGCAAGAGCTACGCCATGACGGGCTGGCGGCTGGGGTACGCCCTGGGGCCGGAGCGGCTTATCAAGGCCATGACCTCTCTGCAGGGCCACATCACCTCCAACACCAGCTCTATCTCCCAGTGGGCGGCCATGGGGGCGCTGAAGGAGTCCGAGGAGGACGTGGAGAGGATGCGGAAGGTCTTTGAACAGCGCCGTGCCCTCGTGCTCAAGCTGCTGGCGGAGATCCCCGGCCTCTCCGTTTTAGAACCCAAGGGGGCGTTCTACGTCTTTATGGATTTATCATCCTTCCTGGGCGAGGGGAAGCGCTGGGCCAACGATGTGGACTTCTGCGAGGCCATTCTGAAGGAAAAGGCGCTGGGCCTCGTACCCGGAACGGCGTTTCAGAGCCCCGGCCACGTCCGCCTGTCCTATTCCTGCTCTGAGGAGCAGATCACCGAGGGCGTCCAACGGCTGAAGGAGTTTCTGGCTTAACCCGGATAGACAGTCCTCTCCCCGGCCTTGACAGGCCGGGGAGAGGACTGTTGTGTTTGTTGCGAGATGGGGGAGAGTTACTTCTTCCCCGCCTTCTTCTCAATCGCGGCTAAAAGGGACTTGAACGCTCCGTTGAAGGACTCCAGTCCGTCCGCCAGCAGCTTGGCGCAGACAACGGACAGGTCAATCCCTACCTCGTTCAGCCGCTTCATTCTCACCTTCGCCCCGTCCAGGTCATCCTCAATCGCCGCTTTGGCCTTGCCGTGATCCACGAAAGCGGTGAGTGTCGAGGGGGGAACGGTGTTCACCGTGTTTGGCCCGATGAGCTCCTGAACGTACTTCACGTCGGAGTAGACGGGGTTTTTCGTGCCCGTGCTGGCCCAGAGAGGCCGCTGGACTTTCGCTCCCTTCGCCACCAGCGCGTCCCACTCCGAGCCGGAGAAGATGTTTTTGAAACGCTGATAGGTCAGGCGGATGCCGTCCACAGCGATTTTCCCGCAGAGCGAGTTCTCCGCTTTCGCCGCCAAGGCCTTGTCCACAGCCGTATCCACGCGGCTGACAAACACCGAGGCAACGGAGGCCACGGCCAGGCTCTCACCCTTTGCGGCCCGTGCCTTGAGCCCTTTGATGTAGGCCTCGGCCACGGAGGCGTACTGCGCCTCAGAGAAGATGAGCGTGGCGTTGACGTTGACGCCCGCGGCGACGCACTGCTCCACCGCGGCCACCCCCTCCGGCGTGGCGGGAATTTTAATCATGACGTTGGGACGATTCAGGATGGAAAAAAGCCGCTTGGCCTCGGAAACTGTGCTGGCAAGGTCGGACGCCAGCAGAGGGTTGACCTCCAGGCTCACATACCCATCCTGCCCCTTCGTGCGGTCGTAGACGGGGCGCATGATGTCCGCGGCCGCCCCCACCTCCTGAAGCGTCAGGGCCTCGTAGATGTCGGACGCGGTCTTGCCCTTGCCCGCCATCTCCGCGATCTCCGGGTCATAGTCCTCCGTCTTCGCAATGGCCCCTTCAAAAATCGAGGGGTTCGTCGTCACCCCGACGACGCCCTGCTCAATCCACTGCGCCAGGCCGCCCGATGCGATCAGGCTGCGGCTGATGGTGTCCAGCCACGCGCTCTGCCCCAGGTCAAAAACGTCATGCAACACAGTACGAGGCATGATTTATTCCTCCATTTCAAGATGAATTTCTAAAAATTAAACAGCTGGCTCCCTTGGGGAGCCAGCACGAGAAGCCCGCGTTAGTTTCCGCGGAACGCCGAGGCGACGCCCTGGGCGGAGAGGCCCATGTCCGCATAAACGTCGGCCGACGAGCCAGACGCGCCATAACGGCTCACGCCCAGCGTCTTGAACTTTCCAGGCGTCACGCCCTCCCGCGCCGCCGTCAGGACCATGATCGCGCCCATGCCGGTGTCCACGTGGTGGTCCTCAACGGTCAGGATGGGCCCCGCCTGCGCGGCCTCCCTGAGGGCTTCGCGGTCCACCTCCAGCGGGCAGGCCACACCCCACACCGTCACGGTGACGCCATCCTTCGCCAGAAGCTCCGCCGCCTCCAGCGCGGTCTGAGCCATGGCCCCGAGGGCGAAGATCGAGCCGTCCCTGCCCTGCCGCAGTTTTACGGCCCTGCCGTACTCGAACTGATAATCCCCCGCGAAGAGCGGCTTGCCGCCCGCGTCCGTCACGGTATTGAGCTTGCTGCGCCCCACGGCCAGAGCGATGCAGCCCGGCGTGGCAAGCATCCACCGCGTAGCGCGATCCGTCTGGTTGGGGTCGATGGGGACGACTAACTTCCAGCCAAACATATTCCGCATCAGCCCCACGTAGTCAATGCACTGGTGCGTCTTGCCATCCTCGCCGACATCCAGCCCCACGTGGGTCAGGACGGTTTTGTTGCCCGCGTGGTTGATGTCGTTCAAACGCTGCTGGTTGTAAACCTCGTCGATGCCGAACACGCCGAAGTCCGCCCAGACGGAAATCACGCCCGTGGACGCGGCCGCGCCGGACACCGTGGCGGTGTTGTGCTCCTGAATGCCGCACTGCACGTAATTCTCCGGGCAGGCGTCGCGGAAGCCGCCGGTCATGACAGAGGGGGCCAGGTCGCAGTCAAAGACAAGGATGGGCGTCCTGCCCGGCTTCTTGTAGTTCAGCGCGCCAATATCGGCCAGCGCCTTACCGAAAGCCCCGCGGTTGTCCGACGCCTTGGGCCCTTCATAGGTTCGCGGAGTCCCCAGGTCAAGGGAGGGCGCAGGGGGAAGCGGCACCTCGCGGCCCCTGTAGGCCGGGGCGGACTTGCGGGCCTCCTGAGCGCGGGTCAGGATATCTGAACTTCCGCCAAGCCCTTGAACGACCTGAGCATAGACCTCCGGGCTGGGGGCCTTTCCATGATAGTCCGGGATGCCCTCCATGGGCCCGCCGTCCTTGCCCATCAGCGTATGGCACAGCAACACCGTGGGCTTTCCGCGCTGCCCGGCGGTTCGAAGCGCCTCATAGAGCGCCGGGAAGGAATGCCCGTCACACTCCACGGCCTCCCAGCCGTCCGCCTCCCAAATCGCCCGTACGTTGCAGGGCATGACGGTCTCGCGATCCCCGTTGATTTGGATGTTGTTCCAGTCCACTAAGGCCACCACGTTCGTCAGCTTCTCCTTGACGGCGACGCGCCGGGCCTCGGCCAATTGCCCCTTGGGCTGGCCGCCGTCCCCCATCAGGACGTAGGCGCGGCCCCGATGTCCGCGCACGCGCTGGGACAGGGCGAAACCCACACCCGCGGAGAGCCCCTGCCCCAGGTTCCCCGTTCCCCAGTCCACACCAGGAACCTCGCGCGTCACATGACCCTGGAAAGCGCTGTGGCAGTGGCGGAAATGCGCCCTCACCTCGTCCCTGTCCACGAAACCCCACTCCGCCAGGGCCGCGTAGGCTCCCGCTGAGGTGTGCCCGTGCGACACGACGACAAAATCCCTCTCCCCCGGTTCAGCCTGGGGGGCCGTCAGGTTCCGCGCAACGCCAAAGACGGTCATGAACATCTCCATGCTGGAGAACGCGCCGGCCGGATGCCCGCTTTTGGCGGCGGCAACCATCGTCACGGCGCTGACGCGGGCGTCACGGGCCGCGGACTGAAGGGCAGAGAGCTGCTCACCGGTGAGCTTCTCCGCCGGAAAACCGTTTAACTTCGGTAAGGACATTGAGCTTCACTCCTTCATAAAATCGGGAGACCTATTTTGGTGATGTTCTAATTATATAGCATTATGCCGTTTTAGGGAGAGTGAGAGGGGGGACCCGTCCACGCAGGAAATATTCATTTCCCTAGATGATATGATATCCAGGGCCCTTTTCCCCAAACGTCGGGGGGATGTGAAGGGGCCCGATGAGTAGTATCATAAGGCAGAGGATATCGAGCATGATAAGTGAGGTGTAAACGATGCGAAGTCTGAACAACGCGATTTGCAGCGTTCTCCTGGCCCTCGCGCTTCTAGCCTGGAATGCGGCCTCCTGCCGGGCCGGGGGCCGCGTCCTTCTCGTCCCCCTGACGGGGACCGTGGGGGTGCAGATGGAGGAGTTCGTCCAGCAGACGCTGAGCGAGGCGGAGGAGGGGGACTGTTCCCTCGTGGTGCTGCAGCTTGACACCCCCGGCGGTCTGGTGGAGGCCATGCGCGGCATCGTCCAGTCGATCCTCGCCTCTCGCGTCCCGGTAGCCGTGTGGGTGCCGCCAGGGGGGCGGGCCGCGTCGGCGGGGGCCTTCATCGTCCAGGCGGCCCACATCGCGGCGATGGCCCCGGGCACGAACATCGGCGCGGCGCACCCCGTGGTGGCGTCGGGCAAGGACATTGAGGACGGGGAGATGAGCCGCAAGGTCCTGAACGACCTCCGGGCTCAGATGCGCTCTGTGGTCCAGCTCCGGGGGCGGAATCAGGAGGCGGCGGAACAGATGATTGAGGAAAGCCTTTCCCTGACGGCGCAGGAAGCCTTGGAGGCGGGAGCGATCGACCTCATTGCCGAGGGCGTGCCCGCTCTCCTGGCGGCCATCTCCGGCCGCACGGTCAGGCTGGAGTCCCGAACCACGAAGATCGAGCTCCAGCCCGGCGTGCCGGTCGTGAGGGCGGAGATGTCCTGGCGGGAACGGCTGATACAGTTCGTCTCAAGCCCCGACATCGCCTACCTGCTGCTCTCCGGCGGATTGATGGCGATCTTCTTTGAGGTCATCACGCCGGGCGGCTTCATGCTGGGGACGGCCGGCGGGCTGATGCTCCTCCTGGGGGCCATCGGTCTGAAGATGCTGCCATTCAGTTGGGCGGGCGTGGCTTTGCTGGCCGCGGGACTTCTGGTCATGGCGCTGGACCTCTTTATCGGCGGGACGGGGCTCCTCACCCTGCTGGGGCTTCCCGTGTTCTGCCTGGGCGGCGTATTCCTGTTTCAGGCGCCGGGCGGCGAGCTGCTGCGACTGTCCCTCTCCGCCATCGTGGGGACGGCGCTGGGGCTTGGGATATGTTTCCTGCTGTTCGCGTTCCTCGTCGTGCGCGGGCTGAGGCGGAAGGTAACGACCGGCGCCCAGGGGATGGTGGGACTGGAGGTCGAAGCCATCTCGGACGTGGGGACGGCGCTGGAGGGCGGGCAGGTGCGCTGCCGCGGCGAGCTGTGGAGAGCCCGCTTGGCGGACTCTCCGGCAGAGCGTTCACAGGAGTGTGTCCTCCACGCCGGGGACGCAGGCATCGTGACCGCCGTTGAGGGGCTCACCCTGGCCGTTCGGCCGAGAGAGGGGAGTCTCTGATATGCCCATCTCAATCCTTGGAGCTGGAAGCTTCGGCACGGCCATCGCCCACAGCCTCGCCAGCCGGGGGGAGAGGGCCCTCCTGTGGTGCCGCGACCCGGAACAGGCGTGCTCCATCAACGAGAAACACGAAAACCCACGGCATCTGAAGGGGTGCGCACTCTCCTCCTCGTTGACCGCCACATCCAGCCTGAGCGCAGCTCTTGAGCCGGGACACGTGATCCTGGCCGTCCCCACTCAGAGTCTCCGCGCAGTTCTGGAGCGCGTGAGGTCTTTCCCGGTGGGAGGAAAGCGCTTCCTCTGTCTCTCCAAGGGGATCGAGATCTCAACGGGCCTGATGCCGGACCAGATATTTGACGAGATGATGCCGAAGGCGTCGTTCAGCGTGCTCTCCGGGCCCAGCCACGCCGAGGAGGTCGTCCGCGAACTGCCCACAGCGGTCATCGTGGCCTCGCACGAGCCGGAGGCCGCCTTGGAGTGGCAGGAGCTGCTGAACAGTCCACGCTTCCGCGTCTATACCAGCGGAGACGTGACGGGCGTGGAGCTGGGGGCGGCGGTGAAGAACGTCATCGCCATTGCCGCGGGCACGGCCTACGCGCTGGAGCTTGGGGACAATGCACGGGCGGCGCTGGCGACGCGGGGGCTGGCCGAGATCATGAGGCTGGGCATGGCGATGGGCGCGGAGTTGTCGACCTTGGCGGGGCTGGCCGGCGTCGGGGATCTAATGGTGACCTGTTACAGCCTGCACTCGCGCAACTTCCGCTTCGGCATGGCCATCGGCCGGGGAGCGGGGCCCGACGAGGCTGCTGCGGAGATCGGCGAGGTGGTCGAGGGGGCGCACACGGTGCGGGCGCTGGTCGCGCTGGCGCGGAGCCGTGGAGTTGAGCTGCCTATCTCCGAGGGCGTCCACGCGCTTCTCTATGAGGGGGCGGCACTTCAGGATGTCATCGGGCGGCTCCTCTTCCGGGAACCCCGGGCGGAGCACCAAAGCTGAAGGGCAGCGGGCCCCTTAGCTTCGATATCCCGCCCCCAGGCCTATGAAGGGGGGCCGTTATCTCGAGAGGTCCGGCGAGCGCGGGGTCTCCTCTGCGTCCGGGAGGGGGGTGGCGGTGATACTGAGCTCCGGGCTGCCGGTCGCGCCCGGGGCGCTGCTCTCCACCGGGGCGGGATTACCCCGAAGGTCGTCGATGAACTGCGTCACGGCCTGGCGCAATTCCTGGCAGCGTTGCTCCTCCAGGAGCTGCCCCACGCCGGGGATCTTCTGCACAATATCCTCGGGCAGGGCAAAGAGGCAACCTGCCGCGACGACGAGCAGCAACAGGAGCATCACGAAACAGCCGCACCCACCGCGCTGTTCCCTGCGCGGCGTCAGGGGTCGGATGCTGTCCCTGGCGCTGTTTCCCACGGTACTCTCCATCCGGGGGACGATGTCAATTCCCGCGTCGCTCAGTACGTTTTCCCTTGCGATGGCGTACTCCGAATCCGTGATGTAGTTTTGGGCCAAAAGCTCGTTGAGGTCGTCCAGCTTGCGCTTGATCTCGCTGTTCATTGTCCTTCACCCTGTTCCCCTTGTCATTTTCTTCGCCCCCGCCAACCGTGGGGGAGCTCCCCAAGGCAGAGCCGAAGGCGGATTTACAGCGCTTTGTGATATTATAGCAGAGGCAGAATATCGCTTTTTCGGGGGGCCGTCCGTTAAGAACCGCCGGGAAACGGACGAAACTGCAACGGGGCGGGTGTCCCCGAGAGAGCTACTTTTGTAAATGGCAAGAGGTGTCGCAGATGCAGAACTTCATGTGGTGGAACCCGACGATCGTGTTCTTCGGGAAGGGGACGATCCCGAAGCTGGTGGAACAGCTCGCGGCGGTGGGCGCCAAGAGCGTGCTGCTGCTCTACGGCGGCAAGGCGATCTTTAAGAATGGGGCCTACGCTCAGCTCACCCAGGCATTGACGAAGGCCGGCATCGCCTTTCCGGAGATCGGCGGCGTGAAGCCCAACCCGCGTATTGACAAGGTGCGCGAGGCGGTGGCCCGCATCAAGGCCGCGCCCGTGGACGCGGTGGTCCCCATCGGCGGGGGCAGCGTTTTTGACACGGCCAAGGCCGTAGCGGCCGGCGCGTGCTACGACGGCGACGTGTGGGATTTCTTCGAGGGCAAAGCGGAGGTGCAGAGGGCGCTTCCCATCTTCGGCGTGCTGACCGTCTCGGCGTCCTCCAGCGAGATGAACGGCATCGCGGTGGTCTCGAACCCGGAGAAGGAGGCCAAGGTCTCCATGAACAGCCCCCTGATCCATCCAAAGGTGTCGGTCATCGACCCGTCGCTTCAGACGTCCCTGCCGGAGCGGCAGACGGTCAACGGCGGGATCGACATCATCGCCCACATCCTGGAGCGCGTGCTGGACGGCGACGAGGGCACAGAGATGATGGACGAGCAGGGCTATGCCCTCGTGCGCAGCATGATGCGGCTGATCCCGGAGCTGATCGAGGACCCGCAGAATTACGACGCGCGGGCCGAGTACGCCTGGGCCGGGGCCCTTGCCCACAGCGGCTTCTTCTCCTGCGGCCGGGCGGCGCGGGGTGACTTCTCGTCCCACAAGCTGGGGCACTCGCTCAGCCTGCTGTACGACGTGCCGCACGGGGCGTCCCTGGCGGTGATGATGCCGGCCTGGGCCCGTCATCTCTACGAGGAGAACCCCGTCCCCTTCGCGCGACTGGCGGAGAACGTCTTTGATAACTTCGACGATGTGAGCGACGAGGAGAAGGCCCTCAGCGCTATCGAGGCGCTGGAGGACTTCTTCCGCGAGATCGGTGCGCCCACCACCTTGCGCGAGCTGGACATCCCCGAGGAGGATATCCAGAAGCTGGCGGACAACGCCGCGAAGAACGGCAAGTTCGGCGTGCTGAAGGAGCTGGACGCGGAGGACGTGCTGGAGATCTACAAGCTGGCGTACTAGGAGAAAGGACGCTGAGGGAGGATGAGCGCCATGCGTGTGCGGGACCTGCTGTGCCAGGTGGACCGGATCGCGCCGTTTGAGCTGGCCGAGGAGTGGGATAACGTTGGCCTGATGGTGGGAGACCTGGAGGCGCCCGTGCGGCGGGTGGCCGTGGCGCTGGACGCCACTCCCCAAGCGGTGGCTGAGGCGGCAGCGAAGGGGTGCCAGGCGCTCCTGTGCCATCACCCGCTGCTCTTCCATCCCCTCAAGAAACTGGACCTGAACGCCGGGCCGGGGCGCGCCGGGCGGGAGGCCGTCAAGCGCGATGTCGCCATCCTGGCCGCGCACACGAACTGGGACAAGGCCGGCGTGAACACAGAGCTGGCCCGCCTGCTGGGGCTTCAGGAGGCAACGACGCTGGACCCCGGCTCCGGTTTGGGTATGTGCGGCCTCCTGCCCAATCCCGTCCCGCTGGACGAGTTCCCTGGGCGGGTCAAAGCGGCGTGGGGCCTGAGCCATATTGACACTTACGCGCCGGGCGGCGGGCCGGTGTCGCGGGTGGCCCTGTGCGGCGGGTCGGGGGGGAGCCTCTGGCCCGCGGCGAAGGCGTTGGGCGCGGACCTCTACCTCACCGCAGACATGAAGTATCATGAGCTGATCGACGCGAACAACGCGGGGCTCTCCGTCGCCGTGGCCGACCACGGGGAGATGGAGCGCGCCTCCCTGCCGGAGTTCGCGCGCCGCCTGGCGCCTCTTTTGGCGGAGGAGGGGGCGGAAGTCCTCCTGCTCGAGGCAAGGGCCCTGGCGGCTCCCGTCAGGATATGAGGAAACAAAGGATCTTTGGGATTTTTTTGGGAGTGTGAAGGATGAAGAAGCGGGTTTTGAGCTTGATGAGGCCAACGGGCCCCCTGCACCTGGGGCACATGGCCGGGGCGCTGAACAACTTTGTGAAGCTTCAGAACGACGAGGACTACGAGTGTTTCTACGGCATCGCGGATTGGCACGCTCTGACGTCGAACTACGCGGACTCCGCGAACACGGGCGAGTACTGTTACGCCGCGCTGCTCGACTGGCTCTCCGTGGGGCTGGACCCTGAGAAGAGCCCGCTCTTCATTCAGTCCCACATCCCGCAGCACGCGGAGCTGGCCCTCGCGCTGGGGATGATCACCCCGCTGGGGTGGCTCTACCGCAACCCGACGTACAAGGAGCAGCTTGAGAACATCAGGGACAAGGACCTGGGTACCTACGGCTTCCTGGGCTACCCCGTGTTGATGGCGGCGGACATCCTGCTCTACAAGGCGAGCCTGGTGCCGGTGGGCGAGGATCAGAGCGCGCACCTGGAGCTGAGCCGTGAGATCGTGCGGCGTTTCAACAACTTCTTTGGCGAGAATCTGCTGGTGGAGCCGCAGCCGCTGTTCACCAAGACGCCAAAGGTGCCGGGCATCGACGGCCGGAAGATGAGCAAGTCCTACGGCAACGCGCTTCAGATCTCTGAATCCGCGGAATCCGTCTGGGGCAAACTGCGGACGATGATGACCGACCCGGCACGCATGAGGAAGACCGACCCCGGCACGCCGGAGAAGTGCCCCGTGTGGGACCTGCACAAGGTGTTCAACCCCGACGAGGCAGAGAAGGCGGAGATCGCCCAGGGATGTCGCAGCGCGGGTATCGGCTGCATTGAGTGCAAGAAGAAGCTGAACGCGCACCTCCAGGAGATGCTGGAGCCCGTGCGGGAGCGCCGGGCGAAGTACGAGGGCAACAAGAAGCTGCTGGATGACATCCTGGCGGATGGGGCCCGGCAGGCCGGGGCCGTGGCGCGGGAGACGATGGCGACCCTCTATCCCGCGATGGGGCTGCTGATGAACCCGGCGAGGTGAGCCGGAGAGGAGTCTTTCGTTGGCTGAGACGTTCAACATCTCCGTCGAAGGGTTCTCCGGGCCGCTGGATCTGCTGTGCAGCCTGGTGGAGAGCCGGCAGTTCCAGGCCTCTCAGCTTAAGATAACGCAGCTCGTGCGCATTTACGGCGTCTACCTGGCCCGCACGCAGCACGCCTCGGTGGAGACCCTGGTGGAGTTCTTCTACAGGGTGGCGGGGTTGTTGCTGGAGAAGACGCGCTCCCTTCTGCCGCGCAGCGATGATGATGCGGAGCCCATCACGGAGGAGGAGCTGGAGGCCGTCGACGAGGAGGCTATCCTGAGGTACCTTGAGCTCTACCGTCCCTACCGTGCGGCGGCCCGCTGGCTGGCGGAAAAGCTGGAGCGCGAAAATCGCTGTTTCCGCCGCCTTCCTCCAGAGGAGGGGACGGGGGACGCCCAGGCGGACGTGGATTACGACGTGGGCGGCCTCTACTTCATGTGCCGCGTTTGGTGGGGCATCTACGAACGCTACGAGCAGGAGAAGAGGCGCAGGAGGGCGCAGCTCCTTGAGGAGGACGCCGCGGACTGGGACGGCTTTACCAACGAGTCCGTGCCGGACGAGGAGCAGATACAAACGCGCATCGCGGAGCTGGAGGAGCAGCTTCAGGCGGAGGGGACACTCTATCTCAGCGCCCTCTGTCGCGCGGCGAAGGATCCTCTGCGGGGAGCAACGCCCATCCGGGGCGTCCGAGCGCTGGTGGTGACGCTCCTGGCCCTGCTGGAGATGTGCCGCATGGGAAAGATAGCCATAGAGCAGGAGGCCCTGTTTGCCGATGTCAAAGTCCTCACAAAATCAGCCTGAACAAAACCCGCCTGAGCCCGGCACGCAGGGGCAGGCTCTGTCTATTCTGGCAGCGCAGATCGAGGCGGTGTTGTTCGTGGCCACAGCGCCCGTGCCGGAGGCAGAACTTCGGGAGGTCTTTGACGTGCCGGGGTCCGCGCTGTCGGCGGCGCTGCGGGAGTTGGAGGAACATCTGAAGGGCGGGCACGGGCTGGTGCTCAAGGCATTGGCTGGGGGCTGGGCCCTGGAGACGAACCCGCACTTCGCGGAGGTCCTCTCCCGCTTCCGAGACACAGCTCAGCGCGGCCGCGTGCGCCTCAGCCGCGCGGCGGTGGAGACGGCGGCAATCATCGCCTACAATCAGCCGGTTACGCGGGGCGAGGTGGAGGACCTTCGAGGGGTCCGCTCGGACGGCGTCATTGAACGCCTGTTGAACTACGGGCTTGTGCGCCTCGCCGGGCGCAAGAAGGGCAGCGGCTCCCCTCTGCTTTACCGCACGACGCCGCGCTTCCTGGAACTGTTTGGTCTGAACGCCATCGCGGACCTGCCAAGCCTTGAGGAACTGGGCGAACTGGGCGAGGGGCCGGTAGCGCAGAACCCAGTCCCCCCTGAGCCAGATACGGACGCGGGAGAGGCCCTGGACCCCATTTCCCCGCCCCCGGAGGAGGCCGTTCCCGATGAGGCTTAACGCTTACCTGGCGGCGTGCGGCGTGGCCTCGCGGAGGAAGGCCGAGGACCTGATCCGGGCGGGGCGGGTGCAGGTCAACGGGAAGATCATCCTGGCCCCGTTCTTCGCGGTAGAACCGGAGGACGAGGTGTTGTGCGACGGGCGCGGGGTGTCGCCCTCGCGGATGGTGTACCTGGTGATGAATAAGCCGGTGGGGGTGGTCTGCGCCGTGAGCGACCGTTATGACCCCGTGGTGGTGGATCTCCTTCCCGCTGAGCTGCGGGCGCTCCGCGTCTACCCGGCGGGGAGGCTGGATCGCGAGAGCGAGGGGCTCCTGATCCTCACCAATGACGGCGCGTTCGCCCAGAGCATCCTCCACCCCTCGAAAGGTGTTCATAAGGAATACGAGGCCCTGCTGAACATCGAGATCAACCAGAGGCAACTTGAGCGGTGGCGGGGCGGCTTCGAGATCGAGGGGCGCAGAGCCGTCCCCCTCGCCCTGTCCGTCCTGGAGAGGGCGCCGCGGGGCCGGTGGGTCTCCATCGTTATCGGGGAAGGACTGAAGCGGGAGGTCCGCGTCATGGCGAACCTGGCGGGGTTCTCCGTGCAGAGGCTCATCCGGCGGCGCATCGGGGAATTGACCTTGAAGCAACTTCGCCCTGGAGAATTTATAGATTTGTCTTTTTCCGAAGTCTACACTAAAATATTCAATGGAGGAGAAGTCTAAGCCTGCACGTGATAAGGAGGATGGGGCATGAGTGGAATCGATGAGCGCTCGAGGGAGTTGATCAAGACTCGTATCCTCAGCAAGTTAAAGGATGTCAAGTCCTTCCCTCAGTTTGTCCTGGAGACGATGCGCAAGCTGAACGACCCCACCAGCAGCGTGTCGGACGTCTCCAAGAGCCTGTCGAGGGACGAGGGCCTTGTCCTGCGCGTCCTGAAGCTGGCCAACTCGGCGGCCTACGGCATGAAGCGCAATATCTCCAACATCTCTGAGGCGATCGCCTTATTGGGGTACAAAAGCGTCAGCAACATCGTCCTGGCCGCCCAGGTCTACTCCGCCATGGACAAGGGACTCTCCGGTTACGCTCTGGACCGCGGGGAGCTGTGGCGCCACTCGCTGATGGTGGCCTACGCCGCCCGCTACATCGCGAAGAAGACGAACAACGTCTCCTCGGAGGACGCCTACGTCGGCGGCCTGCTTCACGACATCGGCAAGATCATCCTGAACGACTATGTTCGCTTCGGTTACGGAATCATCGTCAAGATGGTGGAGGAGGAGCACATTCCCTTTATTGAGGCGGAGCTTAACGTCCTGGGGTTCGACCACGCGATGGTGGGGGCGATCCTGACGGAGAAGTGGGACCTGCCGGAGGCCTATCAAATTGTGGTGGCCTATCACCACAAGCCCAACGAGCTGCCGGAGGACAAGGTGGAGTACCAGCCGATGCTGGATGTGGTCAGCGTGGCCAACTCCGTCTGCCTGATGCTGGGGATCGGCCTTGGGGCGGATGGGCTTCAGAACTATATGTTCCCTGAGCCGATGGAACGATTGGGGATCACAAACATCGAGGAGCTGATGGGGGACCTGGTGGACTTCGCGGGAAAGGTCTCTCAGGAGATGTCCGAGATGAACAGCCTCGAATAGGGGGCATATCCTTGGCCTATGTCATAACGATCGACGGGCCCGCCGGGGCCGGAAAGAGCTCCATAGCCAAGCGTTTGGCTCAGCTCTTGGGTATTCACTACTTGGACACGGGGGCGATCTACAGGGCGATCGCCCTTATCCTTGCAGAAGCGGAGGTCCGCCCAGAGGAGTCGGAGTTCCTGGAGGAGGCCTTGTCGGATATACGCATCGAGCTGCGGGACGGAGCCGTCCTCGTCAACGGGTTCGACGTCAGCCGGGAGATTCGGACGCCACGCGTCGATGAGCTTGCCTCCACCTACTCCGCCTTGCCCTCCGTCCGGCGGGCCCTTTTGGGCCTGCAGCAAGATCAGGAGCAGTACGGCTCTCTGGTCGTGGAGGGGCGCGACGAGGGGAGCGTGGTGTTCCCCAGGGCGCCCCTGAAGTTCTTTTTGACGGCCTCGCCGGAGGAGCGGGCGCGGCGGCGCTGCCTAGAGAGGGAGCGCAGGGGGGAGTCCGTCTGTTACGACGAGGTCCTGGCCGCGATAAAGGAGCGGGACCATTACGACAGCAGCCGCGCGCTGGCCCCTCTCGTCCAGCCGGAGGGCGCCGTCCTGGTCGATACATCGAAGATGAGCGAGGAGGAGGTCGTCGAGCTTCTCCTGAGCCGCGTCCGGGGAGCCCTGTCGAGAGGGGAGGTCACCGCATGAATCAGAGCCGCATCTTCTACGCGATCGTCCGCGTGTTCTTCCGACTGGCGCTGAGGCTGTGGAACCGGTGCGCCACGCGCTGGGAGGAGCCTCTTGCGGAGGAGAGGGTGATCGTCGCCTGCAACCATTGCAGCAATCTCGATCCTCTGGTGGTGGGTTGCTTCTTTCCACGGAGGCTGCGCTACTTCGCCAAGGAGGAGCTCTTCCGCTCGTGGTTCCTGGGCGCCTCCATCCGCGCCCTGGGGGCGGTCCCCGTCTCGCGGTCGAGCAGCGCCTCCGCCGCGGGGGCGCTGAAGGGCTTTATGAAGCTCTATCAGGAGGGGAACGATGTCCTGATCTTCCCGGAGGGAGGACGTTCCCCGGATGGAAAGCTCCAGCCTCTCGAGGCGGGCGTGGCCCTTGTCGCCGCCCATGAGCGCGCGCCTATCCTGCCGGTGTTTATCAGCGGCTCCTTCAAGGCCATGCCCCCCGGCGCGCACTTCGTCCGCCCCAGCAAGATCACCGTGACGTTCGGCAAGCCCCTCCGCTTTTCTGACGAGGTCTATAAGGGCCGGGACGGAAGGGACGCCATTATGACAAAGCTGACAGAGGCCCTGAAGGCCCTTGAGGCCCAAGCATCCTGAGCGTGGTGCTATAATTTCGGCATTCCCGCCGGGTGTATGCCCGGCTGATTTCTTTTGAGAGCGTCTGGAGGGCTTAAATGTTTCTGAGCATGACGGGCTTTGGCCGCGCCTCCCGCGAGTTCCCGTGGGGGACGGTTATTTTTGAGCTGACCTCGGTGAACCATCGTTATCAGGATTTCTCGGCACGCCTGCCACGGGAGCTTTCCCCGCTGGAGAGCCGCCTGATTGCCCAGCTGCGGACGGCCCTGGGCCGGGGTAAGGTGCGGCTCTCCGCGGAGATCGCGTGGAACCCCGGCGCGCGGACGCCGGCGCGGGATGAGGAGGGACTGCTGCTCATCTTCCGCCGGGTGCGGGAGTTGGCGGCCCAGGAGGGGAGCGAGGCCCCTTCCCTGGCATCCTGCCTGATGCTGCCGGGGATATGCGAGGCTGGCCGTGCCCTGGAGCAGGCTCAGGACGATCCCCGGGTGTGGGAGGAGCTCCTGACTGCCGCCGTGGAGTCCCTTATGGAGATGAAGCGGGCCGAGGGCGCGAAGCTGAATTCCGTCATTGAGGCGGACCTGGACACCTTCGCGGGCATCGTATCGAGCCTTGAGGCACGCTGGAGGACGGCCTCCGGCGAGGCGCTGGAGGCGCTGAAGGAGCGTATCGGGAAGGTCATGGAGCGTTGCGGGCTGGACATTGATGAGGCGCGTATCGCCCAGGAGGTCTCAATCATGGCCGACAAGTGGGACGTTTCCGAGGAGCTGGCCCGCCTGGCGGCGCACATCGGCCGATTCCGCCAGACGATGGAGGCCGCCCCCTCCCCCGCGGGCAAGGACCCCGCTGGCCGCCGGCTGGATTTCCTGATCCAGGAGATGAACCGTGAGATCAACACGATGGGGTCCAAGGTTGGGGACGCGGACTTCCGTTGGGGTGTTGTCGAGGCCAAGTCCTGCCTCGAACGCATCCGCGAGCAGATACAGAACGTGGAGTGACGGCTGTGGGACGGGGACGGCTGTTCATCCTTTCGGGGCCCAGCGGCGTGGGCAA
Organism: Fretibacterium sp.; assembly: GCA_017476945.1. Lineage (GTDB taxonomy): Bacteria > Synergistota > Synergistia > Synergistales > Aminobacteriaceae > JAFUYV01. The sequence continues at coordinate 3,550 of JAFUYV010000263.1, read as the reverse complement.
GGGAACGCTGCGCGAGCGCGCCCTGGACGATATTGAGGGGTTGGTCTACTCCATCTCCTGCACGACGCGCCGGTCAAGGCCGGGGGAGCGGGATGGCGTGGAGTACCGTTTCATCTCCCGCCCTGACTTTGAGGAGAGGGTGAAACAGGGACGCTTTCTGGAGTACGCCCACGTCCACGATGCGTTTTATGGGACGCTGAAGGAGGACGTGGAGCGCGAGCTGGACGCGGGGCATGACGTGCTGCTGGAGATCGACGTGCAGGGAGCCCTTCAAGTGCGGCAGCGGATGCCCGACGCGGTGTCCATTTTCGTGGCGCCTCCCTCCCTTGAGGAGCTGGAGCGCCGCCTCCGCAACCGTGGGACGGAGGGAGGCGAAGAACTCCGGCTCCGGCTGAAGAACGCGGCCGAGGAGCTTCAGCGGGCCGGGGAATACGACCATGTCGTCGTGAACGACAATCTTGACGAGGCTTCCCTGACACTGAGGAAAATTATTCTGGATTATCGACTAGAGCATGAGGTGGGATAACCATGAAGTTTTATGACCTTGAGGCGCTGTCCAGGAAATGCGGGACGGACAATAAGTACGAGATCACGGCACGGATTGCGGCGCGGGCGCGCTGGCTTGGGGAACACAGGACGATCGAGCACAACGTCAATGAGCGCTATCTTTCCCTGGCCCTGCTGGAGACGGACCTTGGCCGTGGGATTCCCGCTCCCGGCGATCCCGTGTCGCTGCCGGGGGATGAGGAAGAACTGTAACCTTGGCCTGCCTCAGTTCAAGACCGTTTGAGGGGCGGCGGGTCCTGCTCTGTGTCACGGGCGGCATTGCCGCTTACAAGACGCCGAAGCTGGTGCGCCATCTGACAAAGGCGGGCTGCGAGGTCGAGACCATCCTGACGCACGCTGCCGGAGAGTTCGTCGCGCCCCTCGCCCTCGCCACGCTCTCAGGCCGCCGCGTCTGGCAGGAGGAGGATCTGCTGTCCGGTGAACGCGGCTTTGAGATTCCTCACATTCGCCTCGCGGAGTGGGCCGAGGCCATCGCCGTTGCCCCCTGCACGGCCAACACGGCTGCCGCCCTAGCCCAGGGCCGGGCGGAGGGACTGATCGGGGCCACGCTTCTCGCGGCTCGCGCGCCGGTGCTGCTCTTTCCCGCCATGAACGCCCATATGCTGGAACACCCCGCGACGCAGGAGAACCTGAGGACGCTGGCCGGGCGCGGTGTGCGGGTGGTGGAGCCCGCCGTGGGGGCGTTGGCCTGCGGGGGAGAGGGCCGAGGCCGGATGCCGGAGCCTGAGGAGATCGCAGAGGAGGTCTTCCGAGCGCTGGCCCCGCACGACATGGAGGGGGTCCATATCCTCGTTACCGCGGGGCCGACCCGGGAGTATCTGGACCCCGTGCGCTACCTCTCCAACCCCAGCACGGGGCGGATGGGCCTGGCGATGGCCCGTGAGGCCTGGCGCCGGGGCGCGGAGGTGCGGGTGGTCCTGGGGCCGGTTGAGGCTCCCTGCGTCCTTCACGGGCTTCAGGTTACCTCAATCGTTTCGGCCCTGGAAATGCGGGACGCGGTGATGGCGTCTCTCTCATGGGCCCACGTCATCGTCAAGGCCGCGGCCGTGGGGGACTATCGCGCCAAGGAGCGGGCGGAGCGCAAGGTGAAGCGCGAGGGGCGGCCGGAGATAGCCGTCAGCCTCGTACAGAATCCCGACATCGCCGCAGAGGTGGGGCGAGTCAAGCGCCCGGACCAGTTTCTGCTCGGCTTCGCCGCCGAGACGGACGACCTGCTGCGCAACGCGCGAGCCAAGCTGGAGCGCAAGGGCCTGGACGGCATCCTGGTGAACGACGTCCTCGCGCCGGGCAGCGGCTTCGCGTCGGAGACCAACACGCTGCGCCTCATCTGCCGTGAGGGAGAGGAGGAGAGCTTCTCCGGCCTGAAGGAGGACGTGGCCTGCGCCGTCTGGGGTTCCCTGGTGAGGCGGGGCCTGATTGTCCAGAGCTGAGGGCGGTGGGCCCCTCGTCGACGTCATCGTCCCCGGGCCATGGTGGAACGCGCTGACCTACGAGGCGGACGGCGCACTGGCGCCGGGCGCGCGCGTTCGCGTCCCCGTGGGGAAGGGCGTGCGTGTTGGCTTCGTCCTTGGGCTCTCCAGGGCCGAGCCTAAGTTTCAGGTTCGTCGTGTCCTGGAGGTCTTGGATAGGGCGTGCGTCCTGAATGCGGACCTGTGGGACCTGGCCCTGTGGATGGGGCGCGCCTTCCTCTGCGGGGCAGGTTTGGCCCTGAAGGCCCTTTGCCCCCCGGAGCTTCTGGCGGGTGAGCCTGTTCCGGACGTCACCGGCATCCCCGTCTCCAAAGCCTTTCGTGAAACCCACTGTTTTCTCCCCTGGGATGAGGAGCGGTGGGATTTTTATCGTTGTTGTCTCGAGGAGGGAGGCCGGACGCTGCTCCTCTTCTCCGAGGCGCGTGCGGCCAAGACATTCTTCGCGTCGCTCCCGGCCTCTCTTCGCTCCGAAGCCTTGCTCTGGCCCTCCTCCGGCGGCAGGAAGCTCTGGAACGCCTGGCGCGCGGCAAGGGCAGGGGAGGTGCGGCTCGTCATCGCACCGCCGGGAGGGGTTTTTGCCCCACTGACCCCGGACCGCATCATTGTGGAGGAGGAGGCGAGTCCGGCCTACATCTTTCAGCGTCCCCCGCGCGTCTCTGCTCGCAGCCTCGCGGGCAGACGAGCGTCTACGTTGGGCGCAGAGCTCGTCCTTGGAGGACGGATGCCCTCCTCCAAGACCTTCCTCAGGATAAAGCCCTCGTGTACCGTTCTTCCCGGCCGGAAGAAAGTTATCGTCGCTGACGTACGCCGTTCCCTTGAGGGACAGGAGCGCGGGGTCGAAGGGACGCTGCCCCTGACGGTCTCGCTGCTGACACGGACGCGGGCGGAACTGTCCGGGGGACGTCACGTCCTCTGGGTGCTCGACCGCCGCGGGGAGGCGGGAGAGGTGTTCTGCGCGGAGTGCGGCCACGCGGTCCGCTGCCCTCGCTGCGGGGGGACCATGCGCAGCGAGGAGTCCGGGCGACGGCTGCGCTGCGTCCGCTGCGGTGCGCGTGAGGACCTGCCCTCACGCTGTCCGGACTGCCAGGGCGAGCTCTGGTCCGGGCGGCGTCCCGGGCTTGAGGCCCTCACCTCGATGGCTGGCCGCCTGGTTCGCGGCGTCCCCGTCCTCCTTCATGAAGGCAAGACGCTCAGGCCGGAGGGCCCCTCCCTCATCCTGGGGACACGCGGGGCCCTGGCGCTCTGTGATACGCTGGACGTGGGGCTGGCGGCATGGCTGGACATGGACGCGGAGCTCCGCAGGCCGGATTACGGTGCGCGCTTCCAGGCTTTCAGCATGGTATGGGAGTCCTGCTGGCGGGGCCGCAACGCGGACGAGGGGGAACGGGACGTGCTGATTCAGAGCCGCCGCGGCGCGGAGTGGCGGGGCCTTCTCGCGGGGGGATGGGAGCGTTTCTGGAGACGGGAGCTGACGCTCCGTTCGGAGCTGGGGCTCCCGCCCTTCGGCCTGATGG